>CALLZJ010000460.1 GCA_937858435.1 uncultured bacterium | reverse complement strand
CGTTGCCGCTGATGAAGCCGACGGTGCGCTCATGCACGTGGAGCGTGAAGACCAGGCTCGGCGACGAACTGACGATCCGCTGGCTGAAGTGGGCCCGTTCCTGGGCGGCGGCCTCGGCCTGCTTCTGCACGGTGACGTCGCGGCAGATGCGGCCTACGCCCGTGATTCGGCCGTCCGGGTCGCGAATGGGGTAGAGATGGTCCGAAAACCAGTACTCCCGCCCCGCCCAAGGCAGGCAGTTCTCGAAGATGTGTGGCTGCTGCGTGGCCAACACCATCTGGATCTGGCCCATCAGCATCGTCCCGAGCCGCTGCTCGAACAACTCCAGGGGCGTGCGTCCGATCCACACCTGCTCGTCGATGCCGTACCGGGCCGGTGCGTAGCCAAACTGGATGCGCCCCTCGACGTCGTAGAGGAGGATGATGTCATCGGCGTTCTGGATCAACTGCCGGAGTTGGGCCTCGCTCCGCTGCAGCGCGACCTCCATGAGCTTGCGCTGCGTGACGTCTCGGGAGGTGCCGACGGCGAACCGACTAGTGCCCTCCGGATCGCGGGCAAAGACCCGTTCCCGGGAGCGAATCCAACGCCAGTTCCCATCGCGATGGCGAATACGAATCTCATGGTCGAAGACGTCGCCGGGCGTGGCGGCGTGGCGGCGTTGGCGATGCTCATGCCACAGTGGCCGATCGTCGGGGTGGACCAGTTCCTCGAAGCGCGCCGTGTCGAACTGGACGAGGTCGGCCGCGCTCCAGCCGAGCTGCTCCTCGATCCGGTTGTTCTGGTAGACCAGCAATTCGCGGTTCAAGTCGATCAGATAAAGGCTGTCGGGCACGGCAGCGGCCAGATTCTCCACGAGCTGTTGCTTCTCACGGAGGGCGGCTTGCGAGTGCTCGCGCTCGGTGACGTCCAGGCCGATGCCCAGCATCAGACGCGGCCCACCGTCCGGGTCGCGCTCGAAGAGCACCTCCCAGTTCTGGAACGTGCGGTAGACGCCGTCGCTCCGCCGCAGCCGCAGCGCGTGTTCGAACAGGTCGGCATCCGTGGCGGCCCGTTTGCTTGCGACCGTTGCGGCCAAGGCGGACAGATCATCGGGATGGACCAAGCTCACGAGGAAGCCGGGCGCGCGGACTTCCTCGAGTGAGTAACCCAGTTGGCGAGCGACCTGTTCGTTGGCGTAGACGTTGCGGTCTTCCAGCAAGTCATAGACGTAGATCAGGGTCGGGGTCGCGTCGGCGACGCGGGCGATGAAGCGGCGGCTGCGCTGCAGTTCTTCCAGAGCGAGGTGCCGGTCAGTGATGTCTCGGGCGATGCCATGCCAGCGGCGCAGTTCGCCCTCACGCCACTCAGGGGCGATGTGGAACTCGACGAACAGCGTCTGCCCTTCGGGGTGAAGTAGCCGCACGGTGCAGGGGGGGCGCTCGGTGTCCGCGGCCGCGGTCGGCAGGCATAGAGCCGCCAGTCGGGGAGCATCTTCGGGGACGGCCAAGGAGGCGAGCGGCCGACCCAGGACGGAACGGGGCGGCGTGCCCAGGACGGCCTGACACGCAGGGCTGACCGAGACGAGCGTCCCCTCCGGACTGCACTCGAAGATCAGATCGGGCGACTGTTGCACGAGGCGGCGGAAGCGCTGCTCGCTCTCGGCCAAGCGGCGCGCGGCCCGGTTCTCCTCCGTGACGTCACGAGCCAGACTGACGACGACCGCGACTTCGCCACTCGCATCCCGGAGCGGGGCCGTGTAGAGCGCGATTTCCATGAGCGACCCGTCCTGGCGTTGCCGGACGAGGTCGATGCCATGAACGGCCATGCCCCGGAGGTTGCGCTCGAAGATGTAGCGAAACTCCTCCTCACGTCCTGTTGGCACCAGCGGGTAGCGCTGGCCGAGAATGTCGGCCGCCCGCCAGCCGAACATCTCCTCAGCGGCCCGGTTCCAGGAGGTGACCCGCGTTTCCCGGTCGAGCGAGAAGATCGCCAGCGGTGAGGCATCGACGATCGTCTCCATGAGTTGGGCCGTGCGCTGGCGCTCCGCTTCCGATGCGAGCCCCTGGGTAACGTCCCGATAGTGGATGACGATGGCGCCGATGTCGGGATCGGCCAAGAGGTTGACGAAGGCGGCGTCGACCCAGCGTTCCTGCCCGGAGGCATCGATCATCCGTCCGCGGAAGTGGGCCACCTCCTTGGGGTCGGAGCGCACCCGCTCCAGGGCGGCCCGCACCGCGTCGACCTCGTCGGGCATGGCCAGGTCGAAAACGTGGGCCTGCAAGTGGGCTTCCGGCGGGAAACCCGTCAACCGTTCGTGGCTGGCGGCGAAGGCGATGAGTCGGCCCTCGGCGTCGAGCCAGGCCTGACCGTCGCTTGAGTATTGCTGAAAGACCTCGAAGCGCCGCTGCAGCCGTTTGAGGTCGGACTCAAGCTGCTGCCTGTGAGCCGCCTCCGCGTCCAGTTGGGACCGCAGCCGGTCGAGTTCCGCCCGCAGGGCGTCCAACTCGGCAGCCTGAGCGCTGGCCAGTCCGCTGTCCACTTTCGAACTCATGGCTCCAGGCTAACACGCCGGGCTGCCCTAGCCAAGCGGCTCCCCACCGGGCTCGGAAGGGGCCTGGGGGAGTGGGCCGGCACAATCCGATGCCGATCGGGTGAGGCTGGACTGCTGCACCCGCCCTTCCATGCCGGCCGGTGGGCCCAGTATCATATTTGGCATGATTCCAACTGCGGAGAGATTGGCCCTTCAGTCCCGGCTGTGTCTGGGAGGCCTGGCCCTGGCCAGTCGCTTCCTGCTGGCCCCGCTCGCCGGTTATACCAATCTCGCATTTCGTCTCATGGTCCGGCGGCTGGGCGGCGTCGGACTCGCCCCGACTGACCTCGTCAATGCCCGGGGGCTGCTCCACCGCAATCGCAAATCGCTGGAACTGGTGCAGTCCGATGCCGCCGACCAGCCACTAGCCGTCCAGCTTTATGGCGGCGACGTCGGTGAGCTGCGGGCGGCTGCCCAGTGGCTTGCCGAGCAAGGCGCCCAGGTGATCGACATCAACATGGGCTGCCCGGTGAACAAGGTCACGCGAGGTGGCGGCGGCTCGGCACTGCTCTGTGCCCCCACTCAGGCCGTCGACCTCGTGCAGGGCGTCGTCGCCGGGGTCCGCATCCCGGTAACGGTCAAGATGCGGCTGGGCTGGGACGAACGCCGGCTCACCGCCCCCGAGTTTGCTCGGGAGTTCGAACAAATCGGCGTGGCGGGAATCACCATTCACGGCCGCACCCGGGCCCAGGGTTTCAGCGGCGAGGTGAACCACGCCGGCATCCGGGCCGTGGTCGAGGCCGTCGAACGCATCCCCATCATTGGCAATGGCGACGTTCGCACCTGTGCCGACGCCGAGCGGATGCTGAGCACCACGGGCTGTGCCGGCATTGCCATCGGCCGCGGCGCCTTGCTCAATCCGTGGGTCTTCCGCCAACTAGCCGCCTGGGACTTGGGCCAGGAACCGCCCGAGCCGCCCACCTGGTCCGAACATGTCGATCTGTTGGAAGAGCACTTCCACCTGCATGCCCGGCTGCGGGGTGAACGCACGGCCTGCCTGACCTTCCGCAAGACGGCCGGTTGGTACTCCCGGGCGCTCCGTCCGGGCCGGGAACTGCACCAGCGGCTGATGAACATCGCCAGCCTGGCCGACTTCGACGAGACGGTCGCGCTGCTGCGGGAGCGTGCGGCCCGGCTTGGGCTGCGCGAGACTGCGACGGCGGCCATCCCCGTGCCAGCGGGGCCGATCGAGCACTGGTAACTTCCTATCGCGCTTCTGGCCTGCGCTCCAGACCGGCGGCAGCCGAGCGGCTGGCGATCCGCTCAAGTAACGCAGCCACGCCCAGTCCCAGGAGCGGCACGTAAACCAGTCCCCACAGGAAGTTGAACGGCTGACCGACGACCAGGTAGGCAGCGACATAGGCCAGCAGGACCCAGCAGGCGGGCCGCCCTCGCGGTTCATACCAGCGTAGCGTCAGAGCCAGCAGCCAGGGCAAGAGCGCGGCCAGCACCCAAGGTGCGGTGGGCAGAAGCGGCAAGGCTAGCGGATGCATGTGGGCGGTCTTGAGGACGAAGCGCCAGCCGCCGAGCGCGATCCAGGAGCCCTGATGGGCGCGGTCGGTAGGCAGAATCAACTGCTGGACGTGTAGCACATGCCCGGTCCAGGCCGCCAGGCAGAGAAGCAGGACCAGGGCCCAAGCAAACCGCTCTCTGCGAGCTGAAGGGCCGGCGTCGGCAAAGGGCATCACCAGCAGCACGGCAGGTGCCAGCCAGGCCAGTTCCCGGATGAGCCCGGCGGCGAGGATGGCGACCATGGCCAGACGCCGCTGGCCCGCGGCTCCGGCTCCCAGTCCCAGGGCCAGCAGCACGCCGGCCCAGGTCTCATGCACGACGAGGGCATCATCCAGAAACCCCGGCAGGCAATGAAGCAGGCCCGTGGCCAGGGCGGCGACTGTTCCAATCTGCACCAAGCGCGGCTGACCGACACCCGCACGCCACCAGCAGCCCAGGGCAGCAGCGGCCAGGCCCGCCAGCAACCAGCGGCTTGCGTCCCGAGGCAGCGTGCTCAGAAGCCAAGCCAACGTCGGCAGGCGCCAGTTGAATACACTCGCCGTCGGGTAGGACAGTCCTGCTGGCTCCCGTGGCCGTCTCAGTTCGGCGGCGGCAGCTTCGTAGTATCCCGCGCCGGTCCGCATCCGTTCGATGATGGCGCGGTATAGCTCGAAGTCGAGCCCGCCCTCAGCCGCCGGTGCTGGCTCCAGCAGCGGCTCCTGGAGAACGAGTACGATTCCCCAGACCGAGAGCAGCGCGGCCAGGAGCCAGGGCCACTGGCCGATCAACCTGGAGGGAGCAGGCATTGTCGGTTCCAAGCGAGCATTTTGGCCATCATGGCAGGCCAAAAAAGAACCCAGCCACGACCGCGGGGTCGTGGCTGGGCAGGTTAGTGATTGTCGAACCGATTGACTAGTCGACCAGCACGGAGATGTCACGCAGACCGCCGTCGGCCAGGCCGGCCATCTCGGTCAGCGTCCACCACGGATTCAAAGCCAGGTTGCCCCAGCCGAAGACAGAGTTGCAGGCGGTGGCGGGCTGGAAGCGGACCGTCCGCACGGCCGCGTCACCCATCGAGAACTGCACGCCCGCCGCATGCCGGCTGCTGAACGCAAACCAGGCACCGAACGGACCCGGACCCATGCCCGGAGTCGACGACGTGGTGTTGATCGACGGATACCAGAGACCCCAGTAGGTCGGCAGCGTGATGCCACCGATCCAGAGCCACCGGCACTGGGCCTGTCCGATCGCGTTGCCGCCGAGGCCTTCACCGAACATGAGCGTGTTCGACGTGCCGTCGAGGGCCGCGAGCTGGTTCAGCGTCCAGGTCGACCGATTGCCCAGGATGCCCTGGTAACGAGTGGCTAGGTAGTAGTTGCCGTCGCCCTGGATCGCGTCGAAGAAGCCACGCACGCCGGCGTAGTTCGTCCGGCCCAGCCAGTTGGCTGCCGGCACGCCCCACACGTAGCCGAACATCGTCCCCGGAGCGCAAGCGAACGAGTCGAAGCCGTAGGTCACGACGTCGTCATTCGCATTGTCGGACGGGCAGATGAACAGCTTGAACCGAGCGGCCGCCAGGTTGAAGTTCGCATTCTGGTTCCAGTAGCCGAACGACACCGAGTCGATGCCCCAGTCGAAGCCAGGCTGACCAGCGGCGATCACCGGGTAGCCCGGAATCGTGCCCGTCGTGATGAAGCGGTCGTAGACCGGCTTCGCCTCGATGTAGGGCAGGATCGCGGCGAACGTGCCCACGCTCTGGAAGTCCTGGAAGTTGATCTGGTTGGCGGGCGGATTGTCGGGCGGATGAGGCCCCCAGATGCCGGCCGGCAAACGGTTGTAGTCGTTTGCGTAGTTGTGGCAGGCGATCACGAGCTGGCGGAGATTGCTGCCGCACAGCATTTTGTTGGCCGCCTCACGGACCTTCTGGACCGCGGGCAACAGCAGCGCCATCAGGATTGCGATGATCGCAATCACGACGAGCAGTTCGATCAGCGTAAACGCTGAACGACCACGACGAGCCATGGAATGGACTCCTTGCATCGGACCGAATAATCTGGAGGGACGGCGCAGGCAAAGCGCGAGAGGATGCGATGAGCGCATGAAAGGGCCGGCCGGTCGCTCCAGGAGAGCCGCGATGCCCCCACAGCACCGCGGACTTAATGGACTAGCGCGGATCGGTCGGGACAACGACCATGGGCTCGCCCTGCTGAGTCGGGCGGGCCTCACCGGTGTCCCTGGTATCGGATGGCATTGTGACCTTGGCTTGACAGCCCACGAAGCCAACCGTCAAAACTGTCAGCAGCACAAGCAGGCGACGCATGATGCCTCGTCTCACTAGGTGGAAATGAATTGGAAGGTGCCACACCGGCACTAGATGCATGGTATCAGAATGCGGCGAATCTGCAAGAGCCAGCGGAAAAAATCGTGAAGAGATCCAGCCTTCCCTGGTCGGCTCGGGCGAAGGGCTAGAGCGCGATCAGCTCTCGGACCAGGGCGCGATCGGGGTAGATCAGCCGCTGCACTTCTCCCCCGGCGGGCACATAGCCAGGAGAGTAAGGGATCGGAGCGACGCGGAAGGTGCCCTCGGGACCAGGAACCAAGGGAATCACGTAGAAGCCGGGCCCTTGCCACCCCTGGACCTGATCCAAGTCCACGAGCGTGAGTTCCGTGCCCGGCTCCCGCGCCGGGCCCCGCAGCACCTCCCAATCCGCTACGACCCAGCGGGAAGGCACGGCCACTTCAACCCAAACTCGGACGATCAGATGCGCGAGGTCGAGCTGGGGACGTGAGACCCGGCTCGGGGTGGCCACGAGGTTTGCTTGCCAGCCCAGCCAGATCAGCCAACCGAGCATCAGGCTCGCGGCCGCCAGCCAGCGCATCCGTGCGGTCATGGCTCCACTTCCTCCAGGGTGATCGTGAAGTCGCGCAGCAACTCCTCGTTCAGATCAAAGACGTCTTCGAAGTCCTCACGCCGCTCCTCGGGTCGGCAAGCGAGGGCTTCGACCGCAATCAGGTTGAAGACGAGGTTGCCAATGTCGCCCGTCCGTTCGACGCCCCATTGGCGGAAGACCGTGGGTGCCATCAGGCCGAACTCCGCGACCGCATGGTCGCGAATGCCCTCCAGGAGTTCGCGGGCGGAGACGTGGTCGGCCGCGCCTGCTTGCTCCGCGTCCGGGGCCCGGCCCAGTCGGCGCTGGGTGTAAGCGAGGGCCTCAAGCAGGAAATCGTAAGCCTCACGCGGATACCGCGCGTCATGTTCAAGCACGGCTTCAAGGTCGAAGGCAGCCATGGGACTCCCAATCAGGGTGCGCTAGTTCTGGGTGTTGGGGGGCGGCTCAGGCGGCTTGGGCCGGGCCTCTTGCACGATGGAACGGGAACGACCTCGGGGGCCGCCGGCAGGGGGCGGCGGCCGCTGCTCGCCACTTGGCGGCGCCGCGGCCCGGCCCACGTCGGCTCCCAGCCGGGTCAAGACTTCGTCGGCCGCGATGAGGACGCGCCGTCCATCCTCGAACTCCACCAGCAGCTTCTGGGCGAGAATCTCCTGAGCCAGCACCCGGCCCTGGCCCTTGTTCGTGAGCACGCGGGCGCCGGCGGGCGGCAACGTACGTTGTAGTTCCTCGTACACGTCGAATTCATACCGCAGGCAGCACTTCAATCGGCCGCACCGTCCCGAGATCTTGGTGGGGTCCAGGGTCGACTTCTGCATCTTGGCCATTTTCATCGAGACGGGCGGCATGACGATGAGGTGCGTGTTGCAGCAGACGGGCTTGCCGCAGTCGCCGTAGTCGGCCAGGACCTTGGCTTCGTCGCGGACCCCGATCTGCCGCATCTCGATGCGGGTTTGAAACTCCCGGGCCAGGTCGCGGACCAACTCGCGGAAGTCGACCCGCTTCTCGGGTGGGCGGACGAGGAAGTAGAAGAGGACCCGCTCGCCGCCCAACAGGTGCTCCACGTCGACCAGGTCCATGAGCAGTGCGCGCTGCTCGATGCAGCGGGCGGCAATGTCGTATTCTCGCTGTTGCAATTCGCGGAGCTTCTGAAGCTGCGCGCGGTCCTCGGCCGAGAGCGGACGCAGAATCTGGCCCGTGGTCGGCTCGGTCAGGGCCGCCTTGGCTTCCGGGCTGGAGGGGCAGAGCACCACGCCCGCCTCGGTGCCACGGTCGGTCCGGACCACGACTTCCTGCTGTCGTTTCCAGACGACGTCGGTCGGGCTTTCAAACTCGCCCAAAAACCGCATCACGCCATGGCGAACAATGTACTGTGCAGGCATGAAGTCGAAGCTACCGCCTAAAGAAGGAGACGGCGGACAGGCACACACCGTGTCCACCGCGTGCTTGTAGTCTGGCGTGTGGCCTGGCCCCTGTCAATGGACTTCCACCCGTGGGCAGGATAGACTCGTTGGCAATCCGCGGAGTTCACCATGCGCCCACCTCTCTTTGGTCCGGTTCTGTACTACGACGCGGTGCGCACGGCCCGGCGGGCCCGCTACACCCTGGCCCGAGCCTTGTACGCCCTGGGTTTGCTTGGTCTCTTAGCAGTGATCTATGCCAGCCAGAGCCGTTCGATGGGCTGGGGTGACGCCCACCTCGACCCCCAGCAACTGTCGAGCTTCGCGACGGGTTTCTTCGTGACCTTCCTGATCTTCCAGTTCTTCCTGGCGGCGGTGCTCACGCCGGCCTACGTCGCCGGGGCCATTGCCGAGGAGAAGGAGCGGCGCACGCTCGAGTTCCTGATGGCCACTGACCTGCGCAGCCGGGAGATCGTGCTGAGCAAGCTGGTGTCACGGGTGGGCAACCTGCTCATGTTCCTGCTGGCCGGTCTACCCGTCATCAGCCTGATCCAACTCTTTGGAGGCGTCGATCCCCAGCTCCTCTGGGCCGGCTTCCTCGGGACGGGCTCTACCATTCTGTCGCTCAGCGGGCTAGGGCTGCTGATCTCCGTCTACACCACAAGGGCCCGAACGGCAATTGCCCGCACGCTGGTACTTGGGCTGGGCTACTTCATCTTCTACTTCCTCCTATTGTGGGCAGCGTATGCCGTCATCATCATCCCTGCCATGACGGCAGGCGCCGGCGGTGCCTGGGCCAACCGAGAATGGACCACCCTCGAACGCGCCTTCCTCTGGGGCGTGGAGTTCTTTGGCACGGGCCATCCGGTCCACAACCTGTCGGTTTTCATCAGGGGCGGGGGCGGCTTCACTTCCGCGCTCAATCTGAGGGATTTCAGCCTGGCCAGCACGCCCATGGAAGCCACGCGCAACTACTGCCTGTGGCACGGCCTGTTGTTCCTGGTCTGCATTAGCCTGGCCGTCTTGCGCTTGCGGCCGGTCTTCGTCCGCCAGACGTTCGGGGCGGCGTCCGGAACGCGGACTGGCAAAAAGACTCGTGGCGGCAAGCCTGAGGTGCCGGGCCGGGCCGTCACCGACCCGCCGATGGTGTGGAAGGAGTTCAAGATCGAGCGCGGCCGTTTGACCCTCATGGGCCGCTTGATGCTCGGCCTGACGGGCCTCGCCTGCCTTTTTCCCGCCGGTTACAACATCTGGTATGAGCTTACTTCTGATCATCAGTACAAGAACCTCCTCGCCGAGAATATGGCGATCTACGTCTCCATTGTCGGCACTTTAGTGGCCTGTCTCGCCTTTCTCGGGATTGGCATCCGCGCGGCGGGCAGCATCGGTTCCGAACGGGATCGGCAAACGCTCGACAGCCTCCTGGCTTCGCAACTCACGATAGACCAAATCCTCTATGCGAAATGGCTCGGGGCCTGGTGGGGCGGCCGGCACGTCTTGGGGCTGCTCCTTTTGGTTTGGCTCGTCGCCTTTTGCACGGGCGGGCTGCCCATCTTCGCGATGCTCTTGCTCACCATCGCTGTCCTGCTTTACGGGTCGGCCGCGGCCTCGCTCGGGCTCTGGTTCAGCGCCGCCAGCAAGACCACGACCCGGGCCACCGTGGGCATGATCCTGACGCTGTTCTTCTTCATGGGGGGATTCTGGATTTTCGTCGGTCCCCTCGGGGCTCTCGGCTCCCATTACATAGGACCCTTCTTCGCGGGGCAGACCCCACCGTTCGTGCTGGGCTCACTGGCCTACCTCGGGCAGGAACATGGTCCACTCAATAGCAGCGGGCGCGATGAGACCCAGGTCTACCAGGCCAGCACGGTCCTCTCCCTCGTTCTGGCGGCGATTGTGGCCTTCGCGTCGTACTTGCTGGCCGGTGCGGCTTTCGTCAAACAGTCGGGCCGGCTTGAACAACGCTCCCGGTGAACGACCGCACCCGCTGTCTCGGCCGCTCATCGTGCCAGGAACCATAAGGCCCGCTATAAAGGCGGTTACTGGATCAACGCCCCGCCTCCCTCCGGCAAGTCGAGCGCTGGCAAAGGCCCGAGATGCTTGGACCGATCTTCAGCCGCGAAGCCCTGACGGTACCGCGGCACTTGCGCCACTATCGCGCCCGCATCTTCTATCTGGGGACGCTCTGGGTGCTCGCGCTCACGGCCTGGCAGGCACTGTTCGGCTGGGGGCAGCTCATTTCCCAGGCCGACCTGGCCTTCTTTGGGTCGCTGGCCTTCCAACTCCTGGGCTACTCCCAGCTCACGCTGGTGCTCTTCTTCGCCGCCCTCATCGCCGCCGGGGCCGTTGCTCAGGAGAAGGATCGCCGGACGCTCGTGCTGTTGCTCGTCACGGATCTCAAACATCATGAGATCGTGCTCGGCAAGCTGATCGGCAGCCTGCTCCAGATCGGTCTCCTGGCCACGGCTTCGGTTCCCATCATGAGCCTGTTCCTGCTCCTGGGCGGCGTCGACTGGCGGCAGGTCCTCGACGCCTACTTCGTGCTCATGGGAACGGCGTTGGCGGCGGGGTCGGTCGGCTGTCTGATCGCCTTCTGGCGGGACAAGACGTTCCAGACGCTGGCGTTCACAGTGTTGATCCTGGTGCTCTATTTCGTGGCGGTCGAGGGGGTGGGGGTGGGGGGGCTCCCGGCGCCCCTCTGGGCCGCCTCGGGTGGGTCGCTCCGGGGCGGCCCCCATCCCCTTCGTGCCCTCGGCCGCATCGTGGCCCCCGGTGCCGATGACCTGTCGGCAGTTTCGTCGCTGCCGTTCCTGCTCTATTCGCTGGGTGTGACGGCCGTCTTGAGCCTCGTCGGCATTGTGCGCCTACGGGCCTGGAATCCGCGTGGCGAGCCGATCCAGCAGCCCGATGTAGAAACGGACGAAGAGGCCGAGCGCAAGGATGCTCGGCGCAGCATCCATGCGGCCCCGGGGCGGGTGCGCGGCGTCTGGCCCAACCCCATCCTCTTCCGCGAAATTCGGACCCGAGCCTACGGCCAGCGCACGCTGCTCATCAAGTTGATCTACCTCGCGGTCGTGACCCTCATCGCCCTAAGCTCGGTGCGTTCGCTCCCCGATCCGCAGCGGGCCGACCGGCTTTTGCCCGCCGTCGGCTTTGTGCCGGTGCTGGTCATCAGCATGCTGCTCGTCAACGCCCAGGCGGTGACGAGCATCACCTCGGAGCGGGACATCAACTCGCTGGAACTGTTGCTGATCACGGACCTGACGCCGCGTGAGTTTCTCTTCGGCAAACTGGGCGGCGTGTTCTGGAATGCCAAGGAGATGATCCTGCCTCCCGTGCTCTACCTGGGGGCCTTGTCCTGGCTGGGCTATCTCGGCTGGGAGACGCTGCTTTACCTCATTCTCGCCGTGGTCGTGCTCTTCGCCTTCGCTGCCATGCTCGGCATCCACGTGGCGCTGCGCCATGTCAGCACCCGCCGGGCCATCCTGCTCAGCATCGGCACGATCTTCTTCCTCACCGTCGGCACCATGCTGACCATCTACCTCGTGCTGATCGGCGGCAGCTTCGAGACGCAGTGGACCAGCTTCGTCCTCTTCCTGGCGATCGGCATCGGCGGGCTTTGGATGGTTCTCGGCGGGCAGGAGCCTTCACTGGCCATTAGCATCGCGGCCTGGGCGTGCCCGCTCGGCATGTTCTACGCCATCACGAACGTCATCGTCGGCAATGTCCGTACGGGCGAGAGTGGCGATCCGCTCTGGCCCTTCGTCGTCGTGGTGGGGGCGTTCGGCTTCACCGTGGCGGCCATGTTGGTGCCGCTGCTTGCCGAGTTCCAGGTGGCACTGCCGCACGCTGCCGCCGCCAATACGGAGTAGCCGCGGACGGGCTTAGCTCGGGACCAGCCGCGCGGCCAGAAACTCCACGGGGTGCAAGGCCCCGCGGTCGGCCAAGTCGTGGATCTGATGCCGGCAGGAGGTGCCGCTGGCTAGCACCAGGGCGTCGGGTGCCGAGGCCAAGGCCGGCAGCAGCGACAGCTCCGCGATCTGGACGCTCAGGTCGTAGTGATTCCGTTCATAGCCGAACGCTCCTGCCATGCCGCAGCAGCCCGTGTCGAGGACGTCGAGGCCCAGACCGGGCACCTGCATGAGCATCTCGGCCACGCCGCCGAGGCCGACCAGGGCTTTCTGGTGGCAATGGCCATGCAAGACGGCTGGCTCGGAGTGTGCTTGCCAACGTGCCGAGGCCTGCCAAGCGGAGCGCTGCCGGGCCAGCCAGTCCTCGACCAGGAAGGAACGTTCGGCGATGGTCGTGGTCGTGCTTCCGGGCACGAGATCGCGCCACTCGTCGACCAGGGTCAAGAGGCAGCTTGGCTCCAAACCGACAATGGCGTCGGCTTCGCGGCTTCGCTCCAAGAGGCGGGCCGCCTGTCCCTGCGCCAGTTGCCGGGCTTCGCGGAGAAAGCCCTTGCTGATGAGCGGTCGGCCACAGCAGTAGAGCCCCGCCCGCCGGACGCGGTAGCCGAGCCCTTCGAGCAACCGCACCGCCGCGACGCCGATCTGCGGTTCCTGGTAGGTCGTGAAGCAATCGTCGAGGAGGAGCACGGTGCCGAGTCGGCCCGCGGTCGGCGCCGGCCGGTGGCGGCGGTGCCACCAGCGGAAGTGACGGCGGTGCAGGGAGGGCAGACTGCGGCGCGCGTCCAATCCCAGGGTCCGCTGGGCCAGCCAGCGCATGAGTCGATTGGTACCGAGCCAAGTGAGCACGGGTGCGAGCGGGGAACCGATCCGCAGCAGCCGGGGCGTCTGGCCGACGAGCCGATCCCAGACCGGGCGTGAGCGGCCTTCGTAGTGCCAGGCCAGGACCTCGGCCTTGAGCTTGGCCAGGTCGACGTTGCTGGGACACTCGGCCTTGCAGGCCTTGCACGACAGGCACAGGTCCATGGTGTCGAAGAGTTCCGGTGAACGCAGCTCTTCGCGCGGTTGCGGCTGGGTCAGGGCCAGGCGTAGCGCGTTGGCCCGGCCGCGGGTGCTGTGCTCTTCCTCACGAGTCGCGCGGTAGGAGGGGCACATGACGCCCCCCTCGTTCTTGCGGCAGACGCCCGTGCCGCTGCAAAGCTCGACGTGGCCGACCAGCCCCTCGCGGCCATAGGACCAGACGGAGCGCGGCGCCACGGGATGGTAGTCTGGTCCATATCGCAGGTTCTCGGTCAACGGCGGGGCGTCGACGATCTTGCCCGGGTTCATCAGGCCGCGGGGATCGAACAGCCGCTTGACCGCCTGGAAGGCCTCGTACACGCGTGGGCCGAACATCTTCTCATTCCACTGGCTGCGGGCCAGGCCGTCCCCGTGTTCGCCGGACAAGCTGCCGCCATACTCCAGCACCAGATCGGTCACCGCGGTGCTGATTCGGAGCATCGTGGCTCGGTCGGCAGCGTCCTTGAGGTCCAGCAGCGGTCGCACGTGCAGACACCCCACGCTGGCATGGCCGTAAAAGGCACCGGTCGTGCCATGCTCGGCCAGCAACGCCTCGAAGCGGCGGGTGAACTCCGGCCGCTTCTCCGGGGCGACGGCGGCATCCTCCACAAAAGGCCCCGGGCTACGCCGACCGGGCAGTCCCAACAGCAGCGGCAGCCCCGACTCGCGCAGCCGCCAGATCGGCACCCGCTGGGCATCATCATGAGCCTCGACGAAGGCGGTGGTGCCGGCCATCCCTTCGAGCCGCCGTCGTAGCTTCACCAGGCGATCGACGACCTCGGCTTGGGAATCGCCACTGAACTCGACCATGAGCACGGCAGCGGGCCGGCCCACGACGAAGCTCATCTGCCGCTTCAATTCGAGGTTGTCTCGGGCCAGGTCGAGGATCAGCCCGTCGAGCAACTCGACCGCTGAGGGGTCCAGACGCAGACACTCGTCGAGGGCGGCCAGGGCAGCTTCCCGGCTGGTGAAATGGGGGATGCCCAGGACCCGGCACCGCGGCCGCGGCACCAGTGCCAGCTCCGCCTCGGCCACCAGCCCGAGCGTGCCCTCGCTGCCGACGATGAGGGCCGCCAGGTTGCACATGCCGCTGGGCATCTGAGCCGCGATGGCGTCCAGGTTGTAGCCGCTCACCCGCCGCATGATCTTGGGGAAGCGGGCCTCGATCTCCTCCCGCAGGGGAGCGACGAGGCGGGTCACGGCGGTCAGCAGGCCGTCGCTGGCGGTGAGGTGGGATTCCGAAGCACCCGGGGGCCGCGGTGAGGGCAGCCGCTGCGGTCCGAGCCAGGCGGTGCCTCCGGTGGGGAGAATGACCTGGACGCCGCGCACGTGGTCGAGCGTCTTGCCGTGGCGAATCGAGTGGGCGCCGGCGGAGTTGTTGCCGATCATGCCGCCGAGCGTGGCCCGGTTCATCGTCGAAACGTCGGGGCCAAACTGCAGACCGTGGCTAGCGACAGCCCGGTTGAGCTGGTCGAGCACAACGCCGGGCTGGACGCGCACCCGCCGCTGAACGGAGTCGAGGGTGAGCACGTGGTTGAGGTGCTGGCTGCAATCGACGACGATGCCAGGCCCGATGGCCTGTCCCGAGAGGCTGGTGCCGCCGCCCCGAGGGACCACGGGAATCCCATGCTCGGCACAAACCTGCAGCGTGACGACCAAGTCTTGGACGGTGCGCGGCAAAACGACGCCGACGGGCCGAATCTGGTAAATGCTGGCGTCGGTGCTGTAGAGCCGGCGTGAGGTCTCATCGCAGCGGACCTCGCCGCGCAGCTCCCGCCGCAGGTGGCGGTCCAGGGCATGGCGGCGGAAGTCTGCCAGGTCGTGCATGGTGTTCGTGTTTGGCGTGGCAAGGAAGAGCGCGCGAGTGCGAAGGCGTCTGCGGAGTCGGCACCGGCCCGGCGGGGGCCCTTGAGCATCATACGCGACCCACGCCTGCCGTTGAAGCAGGAGAATGCGGGCCTCACGCCTCGCTGAGGCCGAGTGCGTCCAAGATCAGATCGCGGACGCCGGGCATGGGCAGCTCTCCCGTGGTTCCCGCTCCGAGCAGGACGGGACGGTCCCGAGGGTCGGTCGCGGCCAGCCCGTGGCTTCCTCTCACGAGCCCGGCATCGAGCGGGATCACATCGAACAGGGTGCGTAGTCCCAGCTTCTTCTGCAACAGCCGCCAGGCGATTCGGACCATGGGCCAGCGCCGAAGTGGATCGAGGAACAACTCGCAGGGATCGAACCCGGGCTTGCGATGAATGTCCACCGTCCGTGCGAAGTCGGGCGCGAGCCGATCGTCGAGCCAGTAGGGATAGGCGAACCAGGCATCGGGCTCAGCCAGGAGAATGAGGGCCCCGCTGCGGGGATGGTCGAGACCAAGCTCCGCCCGCTCTTCACCGGCGAGCACGCGTGCGACCCCGGGCAGCCCTTCCAAGAGGGCGCGCACCCGGGGCACTTCGTCCGACTCGGACACGTAGACATGGGCAAGCTGATGATCGCACACGGCCAGGGCCGCGGAGGTAAAGGTGTCCAGCATCTCGCCGAAGGGCCCCCGCCGCACCCGCAGCTCCGGCGAAGGCGGCATAGACGACCTGATGATT
>CALLZJ010000459.1 GCA_937858435.1 uncultured bacterium | reverse complement strand
GGAGGCGGCGGGAGCAGAGGTCAGCGGCCCGAGGTCAGGCATTCAAGAATCGGCAGCCGAAAAGCGTGGCCACCGAACCCTGGACATCATTCTACCCAGGCAGCGCCCGGCAGGCCGGGAACATAGAACAATGGACATGGAAACTCTGGTGCCTGCCACCATCCCGGTCGGGACCGTCGCAGTCCTGACGTCGGGCGGCCTCGACAGTGCCATCTTGCTGGCCGACCTGGCCCGGCAGGCTCCGCGGGTCGTGCCGCTCTACGTGCAGGGGGGGCTCTACTGGGAGGCGGCCGAACTGCGTCATTTAAGGCGGTACCTGGAGTTGCTGCGGGCCAGCCATCCGAACGTCGGCCGGCTGGTCCTCCTCGACCAGCCCACGAGCGGCCTTTATGGCTCGCACTGGAGCGTGACGGGACAGAACGTACCGGCTGCGGGCACGGCCGACGAGGCGGTCTACCTCCCGGGTCGCAACGTGCTCCTTCTGGCCCAGTCCCTGCTTTGGTGCCACCTGCACGGCATCCACCAACTCGCGGTCGGCGTGCTGGGGTCGAATCCGTTTCCCGATGCCAGTCCCGACTTCTTCGACGGCCTGGCCCGAGTGGTCGGGCAGGCGGTCGGGGATACGTTGCAGGTGCTCCGGCCGTACGATCAAATGCACAAGGACGAAGTGATGCGCCGGGGCGCCGGGCTGCCGCTCGCCTGGTCCTTCTCGTGCATCTTGCCTCAGGACGACAGACACTGCGGGGCGTGCAACAAGTGTGCGGAACGACAGCAGGCCTTTGCCGCCGTCGGTTGGCCCGACCCCACGACCTATGCCGCAGCGCACTGAACCTTGCCAGCCAAGAAAGGTGTCTTCATGCACCGCGTCACCCGGGAACTGCATTTCTGCTATGGCCATCGGCTGCTGAACTATGAGGGCAAGTGCCGGCACCTGCACGGACACAATGCCGTCGCGGCCATCACCCTCGAAAGCGCGGCGCTCGATCGACTTGGCATGGTGCGCGACTTCTCGGAAATCAAGCGGGTGATGCAGACCTGGATCGACGAGGTGCTGGATCACAAGATGATCCTGCATCGCGACGACCCGATCCTCCCCGCTTTCAAGCAACTCGCGGAACCCTACTTCCTGATGGACGTGAATCCGACCGCCGAGAACATCGCCAAGTTGATCTTCGACTACGCCCGGGACCACGGCTTCCCGGTGGTCGAGGTGAGCCTGTGGGAGACGCCGAGCAGCTTCGCGGCCTTCCGGGCTTAAGACAGCTTCGGCGACGAAGGCGGTCAGTGAAACGCAAACCGCCCACTGCATGCAGTGGGCGGCTCGAAGCCGGGAGGCTTGTTGGGCTCATCAGATCGCTTACTTCCGTTTGGGCATGGCGGAGGTGCTGGTCGGCACCATGCTCTCGCAGACGCTCATGCAGACGGGCGAGCCGCCCATCATGACGCAGCAGGTGCAGCCGTTGGTCATCATAACGACGCAGCAGTCGGCACAGGCCTGGATCATGGCACAGCACTGGGTGTCGCCGCTGGTGCAGGTGATGCAGACACCGGTTTCGGTCATTTCGCAGCGGCACATGCCCATGGGGAAGCGGCAGACGCAGACTTCCATGCCGTTCATGGTCATGACGCAGGAGACCATGCCGCCGGCCAGGGCGTAGCACAGATGCTGCAGCATGGCGACCGAGGCGGGGTCTTCGGTGGTGCAGTGCATGCGGACGCCGCCCGTGCACTTTTCCATCCGCACGGTGCAGCGCGGCACCATGACCATATTGCCGGTCGGGTTGACGGGGGTGGCGGGCATGGAACCGACGCCCGGTGCCGCCATGTTCATGCGTTCCATCATCATCACGCTGGGGCTCATAAGGACTCCTTTCGCAAGGCCCGCGCGAAGGCGGGTCCATGCCTCGGGGAAAGGCGCTCGCGGATCGGCCCCCCGGCAGTCCCACAAACGCCTGACGTTGCATCCTAACAATTGCCCCATTTATAGGGGCTGCCTAACCGCTTGTCCATGCTGAATTTACCCAGTTGCCGTCAACCGCCGACCCGCCTCGGGCTGATATTCACCTTGGCGGAGCGGGGCCGGACTGGCCCCATGGATCATCCCGCGGGGCACGACACACGGAGGAGGTCATGCCGCTGCACCGTTGGCGCGACACCGAGGCTTACATGTTCTCCGACGCATCCTCGTTCCACCCCTCAAGTCCGGAACCCGCTCTGCCTGCTTTCCAGCTCGTACCCCTGCCGGGCCACCTGCCGCCCCAGACCCTCGAAGCCCTCAAGGCTCTTTATCAGCAGGCGTTCGAGGCAGCCCAGGCCGACCTGCGCGCCGCCAAGCAGCAGGACCGGCTGAAGCCCCACTGGAACTAGGCACCTGAAACGACGAACCCCACGCCGTACTGCGTGGGGTTCAGTGATGCTTTGACCTTGCGGGCTCGGGACGAGGCTACTTCTCGTCCTTCTTCTTTTCTTCTATCGGCTCCTTGACGGCCTGCACGAAGTGGGTGGACTTCTTGTCCGCCGTCAGCTTGGCCGCCAGGGCGTCGGCGTCGGTCTTCCGCGGATACTCGAACTTCGCCACTGCCTGGTGAGAGTTGTTGAAGACGGTCCAGAGAATGCGCATCCGCACGTGCTTGGCCGTCCGGGTGCGCTTGGCCTTGGGCTTCTCTTCTTTTTCCTTCTTGGCCTTGGGCTTGGCCTTGGCCTTCTTCTTCGGCCGGGCCTCTTCCTCGTCGTCTTCGTCGGAGTCCTCGACTTCCTCGCCCTCTTCCTCGTCTTCTTCTTCGTCCTCGTCTTCGTCCTCGTCTTCGTCCTCATCCTCTTCGTCGTCCTTGGCTCGGGCCTCGGCGGCCTCGGCCTGGGCACGCAGTTCGCGACGGTTGAGAGTGCGGCGAGCCATGCTTTTCCTCCCTCGGGACGGCTTGACGAGGCGCGGGCCGGTCCAGTCGCTGCCACGCACCGACTGTTTAATCTACTTCTCCGGACGCAAATTGACCAGCGCCTGAATCTTCTTCAGCTTCGATCCCACGAACATCACATTGCTGATGTGGAACTCCTGCCGCTGGGCACCGCCCGTCTGCATTGGATACATGATCAGGTCGCCCGACCCCATCCCAAGAATCCAGTGGCGGAACAGGTCGTCGCGCAGCTTCTCGAAGACCATGCCTTCCGTTTCGAAGGAGCGTTCACCCCCGCCGAAGACGTACTGGTGGGTGATCTGCCCCGGCCGCACCACCCAGTAGTGCATCCGGTCGAAGAAGTAGAAGACGATGAGCCAGGCCAGGAGCAGGATGGTCGAGAGGGCGAAGTAGAAACCGGCATTCAGGTGGATCGAGAGCCGGCCGAACGAAGTCAGAATCGCATCCCACCAGCCCATGAGGGCAAAGGTCAGCGTGACGATCAGTAGGGCAGAGATGAAGACCGCGGCCGCCACGCCCCGCAGCGGGACGCTGGTAATCAGCATGACCACGAACAGGGTCACGACAAAGACCACGCCCAGCGTCTTGCTCGGATGCATCCGCTCATGGAAGTGCTTGCCGTCTTCAGTCATGAGCGTGCCTTCGAGCACGAGCTTCTTCCCCTCGGCGATGGTGATCACGTTGCCCTCGTAAACGGCGTCCTTGTGGACGATGACGCCGCGCCCGTCGCTCACCAGGGTGATCAAGCCGAAAAGGTAGCCCATGACCCAGATGGGCCACCAGTAGAAGAGACTGGTATGGCCGTAGATGCGGAGTTCGCGTGCCGGTCCGGGCATCGTGGGCGGGGGCGACGGGGCGGGAGTGCCGGCCGGCGGGCGGGGCGGCTTCGCGTCGGTGGCCATGTCGTTCTCCTGGGGCTCGGAACGGGGCGACCGCCATTGGACAGCCCACCCCCTGCGTATTTGCTATTCGCCAAAGCGCTGCTTTTCTTACGGAACGAGCCGCGCGCCGGCACGGCTGACTTGCTGAGCTGGTTGACCTCGCCCGCTTCCGGGATAGGCTGGCCCCAGGGATGGGGAGACCTTGATGATCCGGAAGATCATCCTCGAAAACTTCATGGCTCATTCCCGCACCGAGCTGGAACTGGAGCCGGGCCTCACCGTGCTCGTGGGTCCCAACAACAGCGGTAAGTCGGCGGTCGTCAGCGCCCTCGCCACCCTTGCCACCAACGAGGGGGGCGGCTGGATGGTCCGCCACGACACCCGCGATTGCCGCGTCACCGTCGTGATCACCCCCGATCCCGCCGACCCGCTGGATGCCGAGCGCCACGAACTGATCTGGCAACGCAAGGCCGGCACGGTCTCCTACCAGATTGACGGCAAGTCCTTCTCCCGCCTCAAACGTAGCACCCCGGACGAACTCGGCCCCTTGCTGCGGCTCGATCCCGTCGTCATCGACAAGGACGTGTACCAGGTCCATTTCAGCTTGCAGAAGCAACCGATCTTCCTGATAGACGAGTCCCCAGCCCGGGCGGCTGCCTTCTTTGCCGCTGCCTCCGACACGTCGCTGTTGCTTGAAATGCAGAAGCGCTTCCGGGACCGCAAGCGCGATACCGAGCGCCGCTTTCAGGAACTCGAGAAACGTGAGCAACAACTGGAAGAGCAGCTAGCTCCCCTCGCGCCGCTGCCGGAACTCGCCACCCGGCTGCATGACCTGGAGGAGCGGCAGAAGCAAGTGGCGGCCGGTGCCGCGCGGGCCGAGCGGCTCCGCGACCTGCTTGCCCGACTGAAGGCTGGCCAGCGCGATCGGACCCGGCACCGGGCCCGGCTCGAAGTGCTGAAGCGCTGCCAGCCGCCGCCGACGCTCCACAACGTGGTCCCGGCCCGCACCTTGGCCAGGCGCTGGCGTGAGGAAAGAACACAGGCCCAGCGCACCCGGCGTCGGCACGAGGTGCTCGTGGCCTTGAAGCCGCCGCCCACGCTCAAGCCCGTCGTCCGCCTTGAGCAGTTGCATCAGCAGCTTCGAACCGTCGTCACCCAGCGGGAGCGCCTGGCGCGCCGAGGGCAGGTGCTAGCGGCCCTGAAGTCCCCACCCAGCTTGAAGCCCGTCGTCCGCCTTGAGCAGTTGCATCAGCAGCTTCGAACCGTCGTCATCCAGCGGGAGCGCCTGGCGCGCCGAGGGCAGGTGCTAGCGGCTCTGCGCTCGCCGCCCAGGCTCCATGATCCAGTTCGGCTGGCGACGCTGGCCGACGAACTCCGCCGCCACCAGTCCCAGCAGCGCGAGTTGGCCCAAGCGAGGGCTCTTCTCCGGAAGGAACTTGTCAAACTCGGCAGCCGCTGGAGCGCGGTGGCGACGGCCTCCTGGCTGGAAAGGCTCCGGCCGCCACGTCCCCAGGACCCGGCCCTGCTCCCCGTCGTCCTCGAAGAGTTGGAGCGGCAGGCAGAGTCGGCCCGGCCCATCGACCCCTTCCTAGCCGTCTTCATCTGGGGCCAACTGCTCATCCACTTCCACGATGAAGTGAAGGGACGCCCCATCGGTGCCGATCTCCCCGACAAGCTCCGGGAAGCCCTGGCCGCCTGTGCCGTCCTGCTCGAAAAACTCGACCCCGGAGCCCACCCATGACCCAGTCCAGCGCGACGGGGCAGACGAAGCCCGCGGGACCCGCTCCTGGCCATCAGGCAGCCGGCTCGGGAAGCTGGGTCGGACTCCTGGCCATCGGCGACCCGCACCTAGCCAGCCGCGTCCCGGGCTTCCGCAAGGATGATTACCCCCGGGTCATCGTCGACAAGCTCCGCTGGGCCTTGGAATATGCCCGCGGTCAACGCCTCTTGCCCATCGTCCTGGGTGACTGGTTTCACTGGCCTCGCGACAATGCCAATTGGCTGGTCGTCGATCTGCTTCGACTACTGGCCGACCAGCCGAGCCCACTCCTGGGCATCGTTGGCAACCATGACTGTCACGGGCAGCATGAACTCCAGCCCGACGACACGCTTGCCATCCTGGAGGCCTCCGGCGTGGTCCGACTGCTGGGACCCGCTCGACCCTGGACCGGCCTCGTGGGCGGCCGCCGCCTGCTGATCGGCAGCACGCCTTGGGCCGAGCCGCTCCCCACTGAGCAGCCCTTCGTTCTCAGTGCCACCCCGCCCGACTTCGTGGTCTGGTTGACCCACCATGACCTCCGCTTCCCCGGGCTCGAAGGGGAGGGCCGCTATGACCTCGTTCCCCTGCCCGGCGTCGACCTGGTCATCAATGGCCATCTGCACGCCCCGTTGCCGCCAGTGACCTGCGGCCAAACCACCTGGATGAACCCCGGCAACCTGACGCGCATCAAGCGGAGCGATGCGACACGGCTGCGCGAGCCGCTGGTGACACGTATCGATTTCACCATGGACGGCTGGCAGGCGACAGCCATCCCGGTTCCTCACCAGCCTTTCGATGCCGTCTTCCACGAAAAGATCGAGGCGAGCGATCCAGCCGAGGCCGGTCCGTCGCTGTTCATCCAGGGGCTCGACGAACTGCAGGCGCGGCGCACGGACGCGGGGGCCGGCTTCGTCGACTTTCTGGAACTGAACCTGCGCGAATTCCCGGTCGCTGTCCGTACTGTCATTCGTGAACTGTCCGAGGAGGTGCTCCGTGACCAAACCCGGTAGCGAACCGGCCGCTTCGATAGCGGAGTTGCAGAAGCTGTACGACCGCTTGAAGGAAGAAAAGGTCCGGACCGAGGAGAAACTCCGCACGGCCGAGGCGACGCTGGAGAAGCTTCGGACAGAGGCTCAGGCTGAGTTCGGCACTTCGGAGCTTGAGGCCCTGGAGAAGCTGCTCGCCGACCAGCAAGCGGAGAACGAGCGGCTGAGCCGGGAGTATGCCATACACCTCAAGACCATCCAAACCGACCTGGCGCGGATCGAGGCGGAGTCCGGCTCATGACGCCGAACCCCGGGGAGATGCTCGGCTCGCTGCGGAACCGGTTGACCCGGCTGCAAGTGCGGGCGGAACGACTGGAAGAGGAGCGGACGGCCGTGCGGGCCGAGATGCAAGCGCAAAGGAGTTTCCTAGAACTGGCCCCGTAGGT
>CALLZJ010000458.1 GCA_937858435.1 uncultured bacterium | reverse complement strand
ACCGAGTCGCCAGCGCGATTTGCGGCAGCGCACGCTCGACGCCTCGGTGGCGGCCCGGATCGTGGCCCCGCGGCCGAACATCACCGCCGGTCGCAGTGAGTTTGTGTACACCCGGACGATGACCGGACTGCCCCAGGGCGACTCGCCGGTGTTGCTCAACACGTCATACACCATCACGGCGGACATCACCGTTCCCGAGGGTGGGGCCGAAGGCATGATCTTGACCTCCGGCGGGCGGTTCGCGGGCTACGGCTTCTACCTGCTCAAGGGCAAGCCGGTGTTACTGTGGAACCTGATCGATCTGGAGCGGATCAAGTGGGAAGGTCCGGACGTACTTCCGCCTGGCCGGCACGTGCTGGAGTTCGACTTCAAGTACGACGGACTCGGGGCGGGCACTCTGGCCTTCAATAATTTCTCAGGCATCGGCCGTCCCGGCACCGGGGTTCTGAAGGTAAACGGCAAGGAGGTCGCCGCGAAGAAAATGGAGAAGACGCTGCCCATGATCTTGCAGTGGGATGAGAGCTTCGACATCGGCTCCGACACGCTCACCGGTGTGAACGACGCGGACTACAAGCCGCCGTTCCCGCTGACCGCCAAGCTCAACAAGCTGACAATCAAGGTGGACCGGCCCAAGCTGACGCAGGAAGACATCCAGAAGCTTGAGGAAGCCCAGCGTAGCAAGGCCATCAGGGATTGATTCGTGTCTTGTCTGAGCGGTCGTCTTTACACCGGCACCTTGAGCAATTGGCACGCTTCCTCGTACCCCGGGGCGCGACCTTCCTTGCGGTCTTGTTGGCTCATGCCGTAGCAACTGGCGGTCACCCGGGCGAGTGCCATCAAGTGCTTCCACCGCAGTGATGGGCGCGTCGCTCGAAACTCTTCGACCACGGTGAGGAAGTACTTCTCGGCGTGCAGCCGGCCGTCCTCGCTGACGGCGTAGCGCAAGAACTGATTGAAGAGGGGCACCGCCTCAAGACCCTGCTGGCCGGCCCACTCCACGAGAGCCGTGGCTCGCTGCTGGTCGTTGTCTTCGATGGCTGTGCGCAGCTCCTCCGGTAGCTGGGCCGCGGCGACCTTGGCCGCCTGAGCCCGATCCTCGGAGCGCAGGAAGCACTGTTGCTCGTGCAGCCGATCCTGAGGTTGACCACCCTGGTGATAGCTCGAAGCGACGTTGATGCCAGCCAGAATCAGTCCGGCCATGCGATTGCGGTCGTTGCAGACCCGCGCGAGATTGCGCCAGGCATTCACGGTGTCGGCGGCATGCACGCCCGGGGCATCACCATGGGATCGTCGGCCCAGTCGGTAACTGCCCTGAGCATTAGCCACTTGGCGCAGCACGAGCTCGCTGGCGGCTAGCGAAATGGCCTCGCCGATGTGCTCGGGCAGGAAGCCTTCGGCCAAGGCCAAAGCGACTTGTTCGCCAGCGGCGTCGGCTGAGGCGCCGAGCAACTCGTCACTGAAGCGGCTGATCCAGGCGTCGTCGGCGGACCTGGGGGCCGCCGTCTTGTCTCCGAGCTGGTGTTTCTCCACCAGTTGCGGCACGCGTGCCCGGGCCCGCGCCTGAAGGTCCGGATGGTTGGCAGCCTGTTGTCGGCTCTGCTGGGCACACTTACGGATCGATTGCCGCAGAAGGGTCAGGGCTTGTTCACGGCCCAGGAAGTCGAGCATGGCCCAGGCCCGCCAGGGCAGCACCACGCTGTGGACTTCGTGGTTATCTTGCACGCCCAACAGCGCGGCATTGAGGGCGTCCTCGGGAGATCGGCGACTGAGTTCGGCAAGCAGGGCTTCGGCAGCGCGGACGTCGCCGCGATTCACGGCTGCTCGAAGCGCCTCGGCCGTCGCTGCGCCGGTGGATTCACTCTGCGCCGGCTCCAGTGGCTGCAGGGCCGCCCCACTCATTTCCTGGGCATAGTGGGCATGGCGATAAAGCACTTTCAGAAGCGGCAGCGGCGCCCGGTCGGTCGGCAGGCTCTGGGCCATCTGCGCGGCCGGAGCCAGGGCCATGAAGACGTGGAAGCCGAAGTAGTTTTCGCCCCCGAAAGTCCGGGCATTGGCCAGTCCCGCCGCCGCGGTCAATTCGGCGACCTTGAGTCCGCTCCGCAACTGGCTCACCAGAAGGGGCAGCAGCTTCTCTTTGGGCGTTTCCTGGAGCAACGCAACGAGCGGCTCCAATGGATCCAGCTTGGGCAGGTCGGAGCCATCATCGGCCCAGGCGGTGGGCACGCCCAATTCCGCGGCCACGGGAACACCCAGGCCGCTGACCAGCATCCCTTGCCCCACGAGCGACAGAAACGACCGGCGTGAATGCGGCTTCATGGTGGGACTCCGGACTCGAAGAGGGGAACCAGGAAGGGCGCTAGCGCCATTAGACCACGCCGATAGCCCAAGCGATAGGGGCCCGGGTGACAAATCGCCGCTGCTCTCCTGGGCGGCACTCATGCCTGACAATTCCCTCGCCTGTCCCGCCGCCGTGTGTTACAGTTCCGTCCGAGGCTGCCGTCTCCCCGCCCTGACTCGCCATGCTGAACCGGCGATGCCGCCGCGTTCGGTTAAGACGCCAGGAGGTCGTCTCGTGCATTCGCCAGAGCAAACTCCACCACGCGGTCGCTGGCGACGGACGTTCACACTGGTCGTGGGCTTCCTCCTGGTGTGGGCGGTGGCCGCCTACCTGATCGTGCCGCGGTTATGGGAGCACTATGGCCGACGACACGCAGCCTTCGAGAGTATCCCCGGCATCACGTACACCGGCAGCGGCATTCCCGGCGACCCCCTGAACGTGGCCCTCATCGGCTCGAAGCAGGAGGTCATGAAGCTCATGGTGGCCGCCAAGTACTATCCGGCCGACCCACTGACGCTTGAGAGCTGCCTCGAAATCGCCGAGGCCACGGTCCTCAGACGCCCCTACGACCACGCCCCCGTGAGCAACCTCTTCCTGTGGGGCCGCAAGGAGGACCTGGCCTTCGAGCAACCCATCGGGGCCGACCCACGCCAGCGCCACCACGTCCGATTCTGGCTGTCGGACCAGCGCGACTCCGATGGCCGGCCCGTGTGGGTGGGCGCGACCACGCGCGACAAGGGCGTGGGCCTCAGCCATACCACCGGGCAGATCACGCACCACATCGCACCGGACGTGGACACCGAGCGTGACTTCCTGGTCGACGTGCTCGGACAGACGGGCCGATTCAGCGAGGTCTACTATGTGAACG
>CALLZJ010000457.1 GCA_937858435.1 uncultured bacterium | reverse complement strand
TTTGTTCCATGAATCGCTGGTGCTGCGGCGGGTCTTGGAATGTCCACGCGGATTCGGCGGTCAAGGCACCGCTCCGTTTCAAAGCGTCCTGATGTTCACGGGCTTGCTGGTGCTCATCCTGGGGCATGGCTTCGGCCTGGGACTGGATCAGGCCGCACCCTTGGTTCTCGGCACGGGGCTCATCCTTGGCCTAGTGCTAGGCGTTCTGAGCATCATCAGCTCGCCACCCTTGCCGCCGGTGCCAACGCAGCCCTACGCCGAACCGCTGACCATTTGCCGCCCGCCCTACGTTCCGGCCCGCGAGACTGTCTGATGCTTCTGGTTCCCCAAGCGTTGCTTCTGCTTGAAAGCAATGGGTCAGCGCGCTGGCTGGCTTGGTCGGCCGAGTTCGACGAAGCCTGGCGGCCAGCGCTTGAAGACTTGGTCCGGGCCTTCGGTGAACGACCCGCTGGTGTCACCTGTCCGGAAGCGATTTTCGCCCAGCCCTTCGGAGACGATCGCGTGATCGTCTGCCGGGTTTGCGATCAGGCCAACGGCCTCGGTTTTCACACACTCGCCCTGACGACCGCGGATTACGCAGCGGCTGGGGCCCATCCGTTCGCCATCGCGGCGGCAGTGCCCGCCCTCTGGGAGGCCCGTGGCTCCAGCCTCCCGGCCGCGTCATTACCTCCACTTGAACGGCTACCCACCACCAGTGAAATCGGGGACATCCTCCGCCGCCCGGAAGGTCCGCTGCTCCTGGGCACGGTGCAAGCTCTGGTCGACGGCAATCGCGGTGCCTGGGTACGTCCTGAACCAGCCGGCGAACTGTTGGCCGGACTCTGGCACTTGCTGCCTCTTCGGTGCCGGCAGGAACTCTGGCCAGCCAGCTTTGCCTTCAGCAACAAGCTGCAATTCCATGCCGTGGTCGTTCCCCAAGTGCGGGCTGAGGAGTTTGACTTTCGGTACTTGAGCGAGGCACAACTGGAGAACTACCCTGAAGGCGCCTACGAGGCCCGGCTGCAATCGGCGGCCGAGCACGGCGACGAAGGCCTGCTCGCCAAGCTTCTCTTACGGCGTTCGCATTCGGATACATTGCGGCTCGGGTTCTGGCTGCTGGCGGGCATGCTGGCCCTGTCGATCCTGGCCGGTGCCATCAAAGTCTTGCAAAACCTGCAGAGGTGACCATGCGCGCGGCATACATCATGAAGACCGGCGGCCCTGAGGTGATTCAGGTCGGTGAACTGCCGACGCCCAGCGTTGGCCCGGGCCAGGCCTTGGTCCAGATCGCGGCGGCCTCGGTCAACCCGATCGACACCTACCTTCGGTCTGGCGTGGTCGCGATGGCCTTGCCTCAACCGTACATTCCCGGCTGCGATCTGGCTGGCACCGTCACTGCCGTCGGTGAGGGAGTGACACGTGTCCGGGTTGGCCAGAGGGTCTGGGCCAGCAATCAAGGGCTGCTCGGCCGGCAGGGCACATTCGCCGAGTTCGCCGTCGTCGATGAACCTTGGCTCCACGCCATCCCCGACGGCGTGAGCGATGCCACGGCCGCCGGGGCAGCCCTGGTCGGGATCACCGCCCACCTGGGGCTGTTTCGCGCGGCACGGCTCCAGCCCGGCGACTGGGTCTACGTGAGCGGCGGCACGGGCGGCGTTGGCTCCATGGTCGTGCAAATGGCCAAGGCGGCTGGCGCGAAGGTTGCCACCACCGTGGGCAGCCCGGCCAAGGTCGATCTGGCCCGAGAGCTGGGGGCGGATTGCGTCATGAACTACAAGAACGAGTCCGTCGCCGACGTCTTGATGAAGGTCACGGAAGGACGCGGCGTCGACGTTTGGTACGAGACCCAGCGCGAGCCTGACTTCCTAACGCTCATCCCCACCATGGCCCGCCGCGGCCGGATCGTGGTCATGGCTGGCCGTCAGGCGCAACCCGTCTTCCCCGTCGGTCCTTTCTACACCAGGGACCTGTCTCTCTTCGGCTTTGCCATGTTCAACGCCAGCCCGGCCGAGCAGCAAGCCTGTGCCACCAGCATCAACGAGTGGCTCCAGCAAGGCAAGGTCAAGGTCGTGGTCGGCAAGACCTTTGCCCTGGAGGAAGCGGCGGCGGCCCACCGACTGCAAGAGGAGAACACCCTCGGCAAGGCGGGGACCCTGATCGGCAAGATCATCGTGCAGGTCAGCCCGGGTCGCTAGAAGCGGCCGAGGAGCTTGAGGCGGACGGCATTGAGCGCGGAGCGGGCCGAACGATTCTGTATCTCCTGCCGGCTGCCGAACCAGTCGACCCGCCAACTGCGTACGCCCTCGGCACTCGCCAGCCCGATGAAGACGAGGCCCACGGGCTTCTCAGCCGATCCACCACCAGGACCCGCGATGCCCGTGGTGCTCACGGCCAGGTCCGCGCCGAAGCGGTCGCGGACGCCTTGAGCCATCGCCTCGGCCACTGGGGCACTGACCGCGCCATGCTCCGCCAGCAACGTTTCCGGTACGCCCAAAAGGCGGGTCTTGGCCTCGTTGGCATAGGCCACCACACCGCCCTGGAGGCTGGCGCTAATCCCTGGGACCCGTGTCAACAGGGCCGTGATGAGCCCGCCCGTCAGGCTTTCGGCGACGGCAAGCGTCCGCCGTTGCTCCAAGAGCAGTCGGGCCACCACGTCATGCAGGTCCTCGTCGTCGACGCCAAAGACCCAGTCACCGAGGCGTTCACGAATGGTGGCTTCGATGGGAGCGATCTGGGCCTGCACTTCCTCGGGCGAAGCCCCCCGGCCGAAGATGCGGAGTGAGATCTGCCCTTCGCTGGCGGTGATGCCTACCTCCGGCACGTGGCCCCGGCGAGTGAGGTCGAGCAACTTGGCCTCGACGGCAGATTCTCCCATGCCGAACGTGTTGATTTTGCGTTCGACCAGGACTTGACCGACGTGCCCGAGTCGGTGCCGCAGCCTGGGAAGCACGGTCTCCTCGAACATGGCATACATCTCGCGCGGCACACCGGGCAGGGCGATGAAGAGAGCGTCGCCCAGATCGAACCAGATGCCCGGGGCCGTCCCGCGCGGATTGGGGATCGGCTCACTGCCCTGCGGGAAATAGGCCTGGACGCGGTTGCGTTCGGGCATCTCCCGGCCGCGGGAGACAAACATCTGTCTAATCTGCGACACGAACTCCTCGCGCAGGATCAGTTCGGCACCGGCCAGGGCAGCCAAGGCTTCACGGGTCAGGTCGTCCTGGGTGGGGCCCAGCCCTCCGGTGATGATGCGGAGGCTGGCCGGTGGGCGCGCGATGTGAAAGGCCGCGATGTTCTCGTCGAGGCCGGCGGCCAAGGTCGTGTGGAAATGGACCGCCACTCCGAGCCCGGCGAGTTGGCGGCTGAGCCATTGGCTGTTGGTGTCGAGGTTTCGGCCCGTGGTCAACTCGGTACCGATGGAGACGATCTCGGCCTTCATGCCGGCTCCTTGGGCTTCCGGGCCCTCCGCCGCGCGCCGACCTAGGTCGTGGCTTTCGTGGCGGGGGGCAGCACGGCGTGATGGTCGCGGAGGATGCGCTGCTGGTAGTCGTTGAGCAGTTCGTCGATCCGCTGAGAATTCTCAGAGGCGACCACGAAACCGATATGGTTCTCCTTGTGCAGGCGGTGGGCGATCTCCGGATCGTTGAATCGGCTGGTATCGGGCCACTCGGTGCGGGCGAGTGAGACGATCACGCCGGCGTGGAGCTCACGGCGGCGTGGTGCCTCGTAGGCCAGGTCGCGGTCGATCTCGACCTTGGCCCATTCCTCCCAGAGATTCACCCCCGTGGCCTGCTCGACCATCTCGGAAATGTCGGCTCCACCCACCCGGGCACTGGTCTCGATGAAGTAGAACTGGCCGTCCTCGTACGCCTTCATGAACTCGGTGTGACTGGCACAGCTTTCCAGTCCCAGCCCGATGAGCAGCCTTTCGTTGAGCGCGGCCAGTGCCACCGCGTCCGGACTGTCCATGGGCACGGTCCGCGACATGAACACGCCACCCCCATGATACACGTCGAGCAGCGGCTTGTGGTAGCGGCTGACCTGGCAGAAGGCGACGCGCCCATTGGCGACGATGCTGTCGACGTGGAACAGGTCGCCGGGCACCATCTTTTCAATGAGACAGACGGCCCGGTCATCGCCGCGGCGTTCGAGTTCGGCCCAAACGTCTTCTGGACCCGCGAGCTTCTTGATGCCGATGGCCGAGGCCTCGGACCGAGGCTTGATGAGCCACGGCCCGGGCACCATCTCGATGAAGGAGCGCACGTCGGCGTCGTTGAAACAAGGGACAAACTCTGGGACGAGCACACCCAGATCGCGGGCCCGGTAGCGCATGGCCAGTTTGTCGCGAAAGGCGCGGAGGACCGTTTCGCCCATGCCCGGGAGGTGGAAAAACTCGCGCAGGAAGGCACCCAGTTCGACGTCGTAGTCGTCGAGGGCGACGAGCCGATCGATGGGGCGAGTGCGATAGAGGTACGCCACGGCATTGACGACGTGGCGGCGATTCTCGTAGCTCGGCAAGGCGAAGAGTTCGTCGATCGATTCCAGGGCCCAGTCTTCGTCGAGCATCTTCTCATCGGTCAGGAGAATGACGTGGCATCCCTCGCGCTTGGCCCGCTCGATGAAGCGATTGCCTTTGAAATAGGTCGCGAGGCACAGGATGGTATGTCGGCCGGGCATGTGGGCGCTCCTCGGTCGAGAGTAGTCGCGGGCTAGTTTGAAGGAACACTATGGACGCTGAGGCTGGCGACAATGAAAGCCGGCCGTCCGAGCCGCGATTCCTGGGACGGCGCGCCCGCACGATCCCAGCCGCGGATCGGCGTGGTTCGATACGATGGACTCATCGCCCTGCCGTGCCTACCTTTTCCCACGCCAGAGATGACCATGCCGCCGCGTCACTTCCTGGACCTGCTCGATTGGGATGCCCAGCGCCTCAATGCCCTCTTCGATCGCGCCAGTCAACTCAAGGCGGACCAGCACCCGCAACGGCAGCCGCTGCCGCTAGCGGGGCGCGTGCTGGGCCTGGTGTTCGAAAAGCCGTCGCTGCGAACGCGCGTCAGCTTCCAGGCAGCCATCGCCCAACTCGGCGGTAGCAGCATCTACCTGTCCGGTGCCGAGTCCGGAATGGGGACCCGAGAAACCGTGGCCGACTTCGCCCGCGTGATCAGCCAGTACGTGGATGCCCTGGTACTCCGCACCTTCCAGCATCGCCTCGTCGAGGAGTTCGCTGCCGTTGCCCGCTGCCCGGTCATCAACGGCCTTTCGGATTACTACCACCCCTGCCAGGCGGTTTCGGACTTCTTCACTCTGCGCGAGCGCTTCGGCGCGCTGGCGGGATTGACTCTGCTCTTCTTGGGCGATGGCAACAACATGGCCCGCTCGCTGGCCATCGGGTGTGCCCTCCTGGGCCTGACCTTCCTCCACAGCGGACCGGCGCGCTACGGTTTCGACGACGAGTTCCTGAACCTCTTCGCACAGCGCTTTCCCCACCTGCCCGCTCCCAAGATCGCGCCCTTAGCCGAGTCTCTGCCCCGAGCCGATGCTGTCTACACCGACGTCTGGACGAGCATGGGCCAGGAAGCCGAGCATCAGGTTCGTCTGAAGGCTTTCGCGCCTTTCCAACTGAATGCCAAGTCGGCGGCCCGCATGAAGCCAGAGGCCGTCGTACTTCATTGCCTGCCTGCCCATCGCGGTGAGGAGATCACCGGCGACGTATTGGAAGGCCCGCGCAGTCTGGTCTTTGCCCAGGCCGGCAATCGCCTGCATGTGCAGAAGGCGCTGCTGCTCGAACTGTGTGACCACGGGGTCTAGGCGTCGTCACCTTGCAACCACAACCCACTGGACGGATCGCTCGTCCCGCCCTGATGCAGTTCGGCCCGGACTTTGTTGAGACCCAAGGCGCAAAGCTCAAACTCTTCACTCAGACGCCGCAGCACCGGCGATTCGTCCCGGTAGGGTTCACCATCGTAGGCCGCCGCGATCAGATAGGAGCGTTTGCCCTGGTTGCAGTAGTCGACGAAGAAGTCCAACTCGGAACGCCGGCGGTGTTGCTGCAGGGCCTCGGGAAAGAGACCCGTCCAGAACAGGGTGAAATCGCCGATATGACGGTGAATCTCCCGGCGGGTACGACCTTCGGGCGGCAGCCCCTCGGCCTCAATGAGCATGGAAGCGACTTCGTCCAATTGCCGGCCCGTGGCATCCCGCAGACGGTAAATCTGATCCATGTGCAGGAAGCGGCACAGCATCTCGGCCAGGTAGTCCGTGAGAGCGGGGTCCCCAATCCCAAGCTCGCAGAGGAAAGCGTGCTCGGTCAACCCGGAAAACCATCGCCGAAGAAGGCTGCGCGGAATTGCCTGGGCCATCGTCGTCACCTTGCTCAGTGGAGCATGAGTCCCCTTGGGTTCGCGGATTCTTGGGCAGAGAGAGGCGATACCAGGCCACCCGGATTCTGTCCAGTCCAATTATTGGTTGCGATTTCCGCTTGGTCCACTGCCAGCGGGCGCGGATTCAGCAGCCGTCTAAGCCGTACTACAATGCTCAGGTGGGTTCTTCTTCCTGGTCTGCTAGCTCTGACAATGCTCATCGGCCTTCTCTCCGACACCCATGACCATCAAGCACGGACCGAACGTGCGGTCCAGCTCCTGGTCGATGCCGGCGCGGAAATCTTCATCCATTGCGGCGACCTGACCGGCCCGCGGATCGTCCACGCCTGTTCTGTCAGACCCTGCTACTTTGTCTTTGGAAACAACGACGTCTGGGGTCCCGGCGACCAGGCCAGTGCCGACACGCTCCGCAACGCCGCCCTGGAGGCGGGTGCAACCTGCCTGGATTGGGGTGGGATTGTCACACTGGATGGCAAGAGCCTGGCCGTTACCCATGGGCACCTAGCCTCTGAGGAACGGCACCTCCTGGCCCACCGGCCTGACTACTTGCTCAGCGGCCACACCCACGTCCGCCATGATCACCGAGCCAGCGGCGTCCGGCTGATCAACCCCGGCGCTTTGCATCGCGCCAGTGAACATACCGTGGCTCTACTCGACCTGGCGACGGATGAGCTTCGCTTCCTGCGCGTACCGAAGCCGCCGCCTTAGCTGGGCAAGAGCTCTTTGACGGCGTCCTGCTCTTCGAGCAACTCCGCCATCGTCTTCTTGAACGCCGTTTCGCCAAAGGCGTCCAACTTCAGCCCGTCCACGATCTGGTAGTTGCCGTTCCCCTTGCTCGTGACGGGATAGCCGAAGACCAGCCCCTTGGGCACGCCATACTCGCCATTCGAGACCAGGCACGCGCTCACCCAGTCCTTGGTCGGCGTGGGCGCCAGCAGACTCTTGACATGATCGATGGTGCCATTGGCGGCCGACATGGCCGAACTGGAGCCGCGGGCCTTGATGACCGCGGCTCCGCGCGTCTGGTTTTGCGGTACGAAGACCTCCTCGAGCCAGCGTCGATCGGTGATGACCTCCGTGGCCGGCCGGCCCTGGATGCGCGTGTTGGTGAAATCGGGGTACTGCGTGGCCGAGTGATTGCCCCAAATCGTCATGCAGGTGACGTCCGCGTTGGCGACCCCTGCCTTCTTGGCCAAGGCGCTGACCGCCCGATTGTGGTCCAGGCGCGTCAGTGCGGTCCAGCGGTCGGCCGGCACGTCCCGCCCGTTGCGATAGGCAACCAGGCAGTTCGTATTGCAAGGGTTGCCGACCACCACGATGCGGACATCGCTGGCGGCGTTCTTGGCAATCGCCTGACCTTGCCCCACGAAGATCTTCCCGTTCGTGCCGAGCAGGTCCTTCCGCTCCATGCCCTGCTTGCGGGGAAAGGCGCCCACGAGCAACGCCCAGTTGCAGTCCTTGAAGGCGCGGTTGGGATCGTCCGTGACCACAACGTCGCGGAGCAACGGCGCGCCGAGGTCCTCGAGTTCCATCGCCACGCCTGCCAGCATCGGTAGGGCCGGCGTGATCTCCAAGAGTTGCAAGATCACCTGCGTCTGCGGGCCGAAGACTTCACCCGAGGCCAACCGCGCCAGCATGGCATAGGCGACTTGACCAGCAGCCCCGGTGACGGCGACGCGAACGACGTTGCTCATGGTGCAGAGTCCTTGTTTGATGAGTGAGTTCGGCTCCTGAGATGATAGCAAATGGAGCCTCGGTGCGGCCGAACGATCGCGGAGGGGTCGCCCCGCTTCGCCCCCTTGAAAACGCGAGGACGGGGCCCGCGGTCGGGCCCCGTCCTCCGAAGTTGATCAATGGCTAGAAGGTCACGCTAGTCCTTGCAGGAGCCGCAGCACTTCTTCGTCTTGGGCTGGGCGGGAGCGGCCTGAACAGCCGTGCCACAACCACAGACGCCGCCGGCGCAGCAGTCGCAACCTGGCTCGCAGCACGGGCAGCAGGAAACCGCGTCGCTCTTGGCGCTTGTGCAACCGCAGGAGGCTCTAGCGGCACAATCACAGCCGCAAGCGCTGCAGACACAGGCGCCGCCAGCGCAGCAGTCGCAACCCGGCTCGCAGCACGGGCAGCAGGAAGCCGCGTCGCTCTTGGCGCTCGCGCAGCCACAGGAGGTTCCAGCGGCACAATCACAGCCGCAGGCGCTGCAGACACAGGCGCCGCCAGCGCAGCAGTCGCAACCCGGCTCGCAACACGGGCAACACTTCTCAGCAAAGTGGCTGGCCGAGAGCTGAGAGTAGCCCACGCCGCCCGCCACCAGGCCGACAATCGCCAGAATCGAAAGGGTCAGCTTCATCATCTTCATCTCCTTGCGATCATCCCGATCGCCATCGAGGTTCGGTTCAACTCACAACAGACACACAGAAGACAGTCCTGCCGCGGCTGCCACCAGGGCACCGCGGGGCGACGAACCGATGAGAAAATGAAACCGACTAACAGCGCCAGACGCACTGCATGAGGTGAAGGGGCGGTCCGGATGAGGGGATTGCATCGCTCTGCAAGCCCTCGACGATGCCAGGCAGGATCGCCAGGTAGGCATCGAGCGGTGGCAAGATGGCCACCAGGATCAGATCGAGTTGAATGGAAGCCGGAGCGACCTTGACGGCGTCAACGACGCAGCAAGGACAATACTTGGGCGAAAAGGGCTTGCTGCCTTCCTCTTCACCGGAAGGGATCGGGCATTCGGACGGTGCACAACAGCAGCATTTCGCGATCGCTGGAGGCGACGCTTCCGTGGGTGCAGCCGCCGAGGCGCAACGTGGCATGCAGCACCACCCCTGAGGCAGGGCGAGCAGCAAGCTACACAAACTGCATAAAAGGCGCATGACCATCGGGACCGGCTTTGCCTCCTTCGCTAGGTATTCTAACCTAGCCGTCGCCTAACATCAAGATCGGACGTTGCAGGTGAGCGACGTGAGGATGCATCTACTATCTCGGGGCGTTCGTCTGCCTTTCCGAAGGTCATCGGGGGGCACTCCCAGTCCTCGCCAGGGTGCCTTAAGGGGGTCTCCAGGGTCTGCCGACGGGGTCTCCAGGGCTCGCCACGCTTCTGGGCGCTAGCGCCAGAGCTCTCCAGAGGGTCGCCACGAGGGGGTTTTGCGCTCTCGGACGGCCGTGCCACGTCGATTTCACAGGGTTTCTGGGCATCGCCACGCTTCGCGGCGCCGCTTGTGGGCTCGGGGCCACGGCTCGCGTTCGCCCCTCTGCCCTCCCGACCGCCCTTTCGACGGCCCCAGCAGTCTTCGCAGCCTACCATAATGAACGGACGTATACAACCCGGTTGTGGTACCAAAATTACGGGTTTGAACTGATCTTGCCCTTTAGGCACGATTCCGGCATAGCGACGGCGATGAAAGCTCGGACACTGCTCCTAGTCTGCCTGACCGCCGCGGCTGCCACCGGCTGCCTGGGCCTGGGTGCGGACCGCGCGGCCCCGCCGTTGCCGCCTGGCGCCCTTCTCGAAAACCCGCTCTTTCTGCCGCAGGGCCAGGAGTCGTACCAGCAGGTGTTCCACGACGTCTACCGCGCGGTGGACGCGTACTTCCCGGTCGCCTCCAGCAACGTCTATGCGGGCAGCATCGAGAGTTCCCCGGTCACCACCGCTGGCTTCTGGGATTCCTTGCGTTACGGCTGGTGGGACACTTATGAGATTGCGGAGTCCAGTGCCCAGACCATCCGGCGTCGGGCCGTCATCCGGATCATGCCGGCCGAGGTGGGTGGCTACTTCGTCGACGTCCGCGTCTTCAAGGAACTCGAAGACCTGCCCCAGCCGGTGCATGCCTATGCCGGTGGGGCGGTCATTCGCCATGAACTGCCGCTCGACGCCACCATGGGAACTGCTCCGGTCGCCGGGGACTGTCCCGGCTGGATCCCCATCGGCCGCGACGAAGCCCTCGAGCAGCGCATCCTCCGCCGACTCCGCTGCCTGCCCTAGCCGCCCAGCGACTCCCCTGGCCGTCTACAGCCCCACGCTCACCGCCAGTTGCAGTGGCGCGGTGACGGTCGTGCTCTTGGTGAAATAGGTCACGCGCAGCCGCAGGGCGTCGGTCGTCGTCTCGACGAAATAGAATCGGCTCTCATCCTTGTTGAACGTCATCCGCCCTTCCATGCTCGACTTGATCGGCTGGCCACCCTGGTCCAGAAACTCGAGCTTCTCGATGAGGTGCCCTTGTTGCCCAAGCCCGAGCGTGCCCCGCTTGCCCTTGCGGTTGTCCTCGCTCGCATCCTCGCCCCCCGCGAGATTGACCTCCACCGGGCCCGCCTCGACACGCTGCCCCTTCTTCAGCGGCAAGTTCAGCACCGGAGAGGTCTCCTTCCCCTCGCCGCAGAGGATCGATAGCTGGCCTTCGAGCCGTATCGTCCTGGCTTGCTGACTCGGCACTTGCTCCGAACCCACGGTGATCTGCAGCAGCTTCTGGTCGTCACTGACCTTGGGGTCGAAGTGAATCGTGCGCCGATCGAACTCGGTCCCAGGCTTTAGTGTGGTGCCCTGGTCGTCCGTGAGCTTCAGGCTGCTGCGTTCACGGTCCAGTTGCAAAATCGTCTGCCCCGGCACCGTGACCGCCAGGCTAATTGCCACTCCTTCCTCCATGAACATGGGATTGGAGCTGCCGCGATGGCCAGCGTCTTTCTTCGGCTCCAGCGTGGTGGGCCGAGCGATCAGGAGACGAGTGACTTCGACCTTCGCCTCGGTGGCCGATTGAGGTGCTCCATGGATCAAAGGCCAGGCCAGTGCCACGAGGGTCAATGCCAGAATCGCGCTTCTCATGCTGTACCTCCCAGGGGTTGGGGCACGGCGGGCATGCAGCCCACGCCGGCCCAACCGGGGCAACGGCA
>CALLZJ010000456.1 GCA_937858435.1 uncultured bacterium | reverse complement strand
TACAGCTCAGGCACGGGGCCAGTGAGGCTAGAGACACGGTCGCCCGTGGACACTCCAAGTCGCTGGAGCACATGCGCCACGCGGTTCGTCGCTTGCCGCATCTGTTCGTAGCTGAAATCCTGAACCGCGCCGGCCTTGCCAAGCCAGCGGAGCGCCGTCTTGGCGGCCAGCGGACCGGCGGCATGTCGGTCGATGGCCTCGTAGGCGATGTTGAGGCCCTTGCCGCCGGGCAGACCGGCCAGGTCCTGCCGGGCCCGGGGCCACGAAAATGCCGCCCGGGCAGCTTCGTAGTCCTGCACATGGGGCACGACCGGCAGTTCACTCAGAGACTTCTGTATGGGGGACCAGGCCATGACCGGCACTCGCTTTCCTGTTCGGACTCGACGCCTCCCGCATGACGTCAGCGCAGGCCGTGGCAAGCGGCTTCCGGTGGGGAGGTAAGTCGGACGATCAGTCGGTCGGCCGGTGGGTCGGTAGGTCGATGGTGGCCGGCATCATTCTGCCCGCTGCCACCGCTAACCCGGCAGAGTCTCCATCGTAATCGCTCGACCGGCCGTGGTGCTACGGAAAACCGCCGCGGGTTGGTCGCGGTGCCAATCATAGTTGCTTGCGGCTACCGATGGTTGGCTACTGGGCGTTCGGGGGTGGCCGCGATTCTCTGAAATCGTGCTAGGGTCCCGGCGGGCGATGGCCTATGATGAGCCCAGCATCCTTCCCGAATTGAGGAGGAGTTCATGGCACGTCACAGGCTCGGGTGGCTAGGCGGCGTTCTGGGTGCGCTATTGCTTGTGCCCGTTGTGGCCCCGCGGCTAGCCGGGGATGAGCCGAGGCCGGAGCGAGCCTGGAAGTACGACGAGGTCCTGTGCCTGCTGAAGAAGCGGCCCGATCCCTACCTGCGTCACCTGGCACTGGAGACCGCCCGGCGCGAGAAGCGCCTGGAGCGGGCCCTGGAAGGCGAACTGGGACAAGTCCTGAGAGGGGACCGGTTCACCATGCGGGGACGCCTCAACCTGTTCGACACCTTCTCCGGGGCCCTCGCGGTGCAGGAGAGCTTGCAGCTTGATGTGCAGATGGGTGAGTCCGGCCTCGAAGAGTCGGAGTTCGGGCCAGCGGAGCAGTTAAGGTTGTTGGGACAGCCCAACGACCCCAGACCCGAACGCCGCCCCGTGGAATCGCTGAAGAAGGTCCCCTTGTCGTCACTGGAAGGGCCGACCATCAAGAGCCATCCCTGGGAAGAGATGCTGGCCGGCCGCAAGCCCGAGGTGAGCGCGCTGAGCCGTTGCGTGCCGGGAGACTTCTACCTGGTTGAGTTCAAGTCAGCGGCCAAGTTCCTGAAGGTGCTGGAAGAGGCCAACGCCTGGAGCGAGAACCTGTTCGCTCAGTTCTGGGGGCAGGCGGGGTCGCAAGATGCCGAGGTCCGCATCAAGCGGCAACTCGGCATCGAGGGCATCCCAGCCGTGCTGATCGACGCGCTCGGCCTGGAGGCCATCGCCCTCACAGGCAGCGATCTCTACCTGGCCGACGGGAGCGACGTCACGCTGCTCATTCAGGGGCAGAATGTGGTCAAGCTCCGAGCCTGGGCGGAGAAGGAAATCGGACCGGCCGGTGGGCGTGGGGCGGCCGTAACTCGGACGGACGGCACTTACCTTGATGTCCGCTACACGGAGATCAAGTCGGGCTCGGGCGATCTGCACGCCTATGTCGCCGATCCCCGGCCCGACTTGCACGTACGGAGCAACTCCCTCCATACCCTGCGGCGGGTGCTGGAAGCCATCGTCGGCAAGCGTGGAGACGGCCAACCGGCGGCTCGACTGGGCGCGACAACGGAGTTCGCCTACATGCGGACGCTCATGCCCCTGGGTGCTCCCGAAGAGGATGGATTCATCTACTTTTCGGATTCGTTCATCCGCCGTCTCGTGGGGCCCGAGGTCCGGCTCAAGCAACAACGGCGGCTACGCGCCTTCATCCATCTGAAGATGATCGAGTATGGCGCGCTGATGTTCCGGTCCGAGCGTGGCCGGCCGCCGAAGTCGCTCGCCGAACTGGCCGGTGCCGGCTGCACGCCGGGCGTCATGGGCACGGGGTCATGGGCCTGCCCTGCGGGTGGGACTTACGCCCTGGCCGCCGACGGCATGTCGGCCGTGAGTTCCGTCTACGGCATGCCGGGAAGATTGCGGCCGCTCATCGAACTGGACTTGACCGAGGTCTACGAGAACGAGGCCGACGCCTATCGCCGCTTCCTCGACGGCTATAACAACTACTGGAGCACCTACTTCGACCCCATCGGCATCCGTGTGCAGGTGACCCCCAAGCAGTATCGGCTCGAGACCATCATCCTGCCGCTGCTCGTCGTGCCCATCTACACCCAGATGGCGGAGATCCTCGGTGGCAAGCCGAAGGACCTGACGAACTTGCCCAGTCCGGCCCGCACGATCCAGACCATCGCCCTCGCCATTCACAAGGAGCCGATCCTCAAGGCGCTGCGGCCGGCGCTGGACCTGGCCAAGGGCGACACGCCGCCCGACGTCGAGATGCAGCAGTTGACGTCGGCCCGCACGCTGCGTGAACTCCTGGTCGCGCTGCACAACTACCAAAGCGACTACAATCGTCTCCCGCCGCGTGGCATTCTCTCCAACGAGCAGAAGCCGCTCCTGAGCTGGCGGGTCGCCCTCCTGCCGTACGTCGGCCATGCCCAGTTGTACCGCGAGTTCAAGCTCGACGAGCCCTGGGACAGCGAACACAACCAGAAGCTCATCGCCAAGATGCCGACGATCTACCACGGACCCACGGCCACCCTCAACGAACAGGGCAAGACCCGATTCGTGGTGCCGGTCGGCAAGGACACGGTCTTTCCGCCGGACGGCCACAAGCTGACGATCGAGGACTTGGGCAATGCGGACGGCTTGAGTGGAACCGTGGCCATCGTCGAGGCGGCCGACGCCGCCGCCGTGACCTGGACCAAGCCGGACGATTTGTCCTGGGATGATCGGAAACTACTCAGCGGCGTGACGGCGCCCGAGCGCTTCGAGTTCCTCGCCGTGTTCTTCGACGGCACGGTGCGCCGCATTCCCATCAAGATCGACGAAGAGACCCTGGGGACTCTCGTCACCATGCGTGACGGTGCCCCCGTGCCGCTTGAACAATACCCCGCGGCGGTGATTCCCTTCTCGGACCAGCGGCGACGGTTCCCCTGGGACTTCATGGAGGGGAACCCCAAGCTCCTTTACCGAACGCTCGACGAAGGGCTGGGCGACAGCTTGTCCTGGCACGTGCTGGATGCGGCCCATCCGATCGGCGCCGAGCTTTCCAATCTGGCCAGCACCTCCATGGGCGGTCGGGGGGGCCCGGGACTGTTTGGCATGGACAGCCTGCCTGTCGCCCTGTTGTTTCAATCGCTGACCAACCCGGCGTGCCTGGTCGTTCCCGTGAAGAATGCCCAGGTCGTTGACGAGTTCTTGGCCGAGGTGGACCGGGGGTTTGCCGAGGGCGGGCACAATGTCGATTCCTTCTTCAAGATCGAGCAGTACCAGTTGCCTATCGGCAAGCACACGGCCCGCGTTGCTGCCATCAAAGTGATCGGCTTGACGGTGCGTATCTGCTGGTGCCGCCTGGACGACGTACTCGTCATTACCAATCAACTGGAAACTCTGACCGACCTGGCAGAGGCCCGGCTCAAGGCGCCGCCAGCGGCGGGGCCCGGCATTGCTTGCCATGCCCTCTTTCGCATTCGCCCGGAGAACTGGCACGCGGTCCTGCCCGGTTATCGGTTGGGCTGGGCGGAAAGCCACGGCCAGGCCTGTGCGAACAACCAGATGCGTCTGGCCCTTGTGGCCCGGGCTCTTCCGGAACTCGTCTCCCAGGACGGCTCGGCAACTCCCGCGCTCCTGGCACGCGTCCACCAGGTCTACGGTCTGCGGCCCTTCTGCCCCGATAGCGGCCGCTACCGAATCCAGGCGGGCGGCAAGGGCTGCGATTGCGAACACCACGGGTCGGCCGCGGAGTCGCTCAAGATGCTCGGGGCGCCAGCCGCGGAGAGCGCCACGGCCCGCACGCTCCGCGGCTTCGGCGGGCTTACTGCCTATCTGACCTTTACCGGCGAAGGCCTGCAAGCCGTGGTGGTGGTGGACCGCAAGTGAGCACGCTACGGCCGCGTCCGACACCGGCCCGTCTGGCCGCCCTGGTGATTGCTCTCGGCTGGCTCGGCTATAGCCTGAGTGCTCATGGCCCGAGCAAGCTGACGGCCGCCGTCGCCGGCTTGCTCCTGGTGCCGCTCGTACTCATCTGGTATGCCGAGCCGCTGGGCCAGGCCAAGGGCTATCGGCTGAATCGCCAGTCCATCGATGAACCGACCCCGCCGATCTTGATCTCGGCGGCCGGTTGGTTCTTCCTGCTGGGGCTGCCGCTGATCTGGTGGTGGGCCAGCCAGGCTCTGTGATTGGGCTCGGAAGCTTGTCAGCGGCAGCGCCACAGGAGCGTATCGGCCATCCCCAGCTCGGCCCGGAGGTCGGCCGTTTCCTGCCACCAGCGGAGCGCGTCCACGGGGTAGCCGGCCGTCGGGACGAGGGCGGGAGCCTGCCGCTGGAAGAACTCGTTGAACTGGAGCATGAGGAGTTCGCGGAGGTACTTACTCACCATGGAGGCCAGGGCGACGGCGAAGGAGGCCTGATCGCCGCCCACCAGGAAGCGGACCCGCAGGTGGGGACCGACGCGGTACTCGCTGGCCTGGTTCGTCTCGCACTCGGTGAAGACGAACTGTTCGGGGAAGAGGTCCTGGAGGAAAGGTTGATAGTGTTTGCGGCCGCCCAGGCGATCGACGACGATCTCGACCGGCTCTTCCGCGCCCAACTCCGCCCGATCGAGCGCATGCTGAATCAGCCGGCGCACGGCGGTGAGCGGAGCGGCGGCCTTGCTATCCCCCTCGGTCACCACGCGGTTGAACTCGGTGGGAAAGAGGACGACGCTGGCGAGATGGAGAGTCAGGCCGGCGGCTTCGAGTCCGGCCAGGAGCTGGGCCCGGATCGGAGGCAGGAGTTTTGCCAGATCGGCGCCGCAGGGCAGGGGGCGATCGGCGGCGTAGGGCTCGGCCTGATAGGCTTCCCAGGGCGTGAGCACCAGTCGGGGCCAGAGTTCCGCCAGTGAGGGAGCGGCCGGCAGAAAGGGCAGGACGGCACGCTCAAGGGGCTGTAAACCAAGCTTGGGTGTGTGGATGCCCTTGGAATCGTCGACGACGAGCCGGCCGTCGTCCGGCTCACCCAGACGCCGGACCTGGTTGGCCAGGAGACGCCAGGGGCAGCTGGGGGCGGGCAGGCGGAGCAGCGCCGCCGACATGGCGAACGGCCCAAGGTTGGGACCGTAGCCCGCTTCATCGAGACCGATCAGCCAGGCCATCCGGCGTTTCCCTCCGGCGGAGGTGGTCGATGCGTGCTCGCTCTGCCTACCCGCTTTGGCCCGCGGTGGCGGCCATGCTCAAGTCGCTGCTGCTCCTGGCCGCCCTGTGGCTTTGGAAAGGACGACCCACCATGATGACCGACAACCTCTTCAAGAAGATCATCGACAAGCAACTGCCGGCGCGGATCATTCATGAGGATGAGCATTGCCTGGCCTTCCACGACATCCATCCCCAGGCGCCGGTCCACGTGCTCCTCATTCCGCGCAAGGAGATTCGCACCCATGCCGACGTGGCCGCCGCCGACCAGGACCTCCTGGGGCATCTGCATCTGGTGGCGGGTCAGTTGGCCCGACAACTCGGGCTAGAGGCGGGCTATCGCCTGGTGATCAACTGCCAGGAGCAGGCGGGCCAGACGGTCCCGCATCTACACCTGCACCTGCTCGGGGGGCGGGCCTTCGGCTGGCCGCCGGGCTAGGAGGCGCTTGCGGCCAGCGCCGGGGCTACTTGCCGGCGGGCTGCCAGAGCGGGCTGATCTTCTTGATCTTCTGCTGGGCGGCGTGGGCTTCGCCCGGCGTCTTGGCCCGAGACATCTTGGCCTTCAGCTTCTTGAGCTTGGCCCGGCGCTGGCGGCGGCGCTTGAGTTCCGACTTGCGTTCAATGTGCGACATGGCACGTGCCTCTCAGGGTAAGCAACCACTCCGAGCCATCATCCTATGAAGGGGCGGCGGCGACGGAGAGGGGCCAAGCGTGGCTCTCTACTTGATAATCAGCAGGAAGATGAGCCCCAGGGCAAAGCCGCAGGCGAGCACCAGCCCGAGCAGGAGCCAGGTGAGCCAGTCGGGGGAGTTGCGGCTGCGGCTGCGATCGACGTGTGACGCCACTTCGATCGTCGAGTTGCGGACCGAGTAGCCGCTGGCGGGCTGGGAAGAAGCGACCACGACGGCAGGCCCGCTGCTGGGCTTGGGCGGCGGGGGGATGTAGCCCGGGGCGCTCGGAGGGCCGGGGTTGTAGCCCGGCGCGCTGGAAGGCGGCGGGCTCTGACCGGGCAGGCTGAGCACGCGCTGCGACGCCCGGCTATCGGTCTTGGGGTTCATCGGCAGGGCGGCCGGGTTCACGACCAGGTCGCGGAACTCCGGCTGGTTCTTGACCGCTTCGAATGGGCCTGCCTGGCTGCGGCCCACCTTGATGTTCTCGGCGTCGCCGAGCCGACCTTCCTTCAGGCAGCGACGAATGGCGGCCAGGGAACCCCGCACCGTGTGCATCGTCCCGAGTTCATCTGAATAGACGATGAACCAGACGTCCTGGCCCGCGCCGTTGACCACGGGGGAGGCGAGCTTCTTCGTGCTTCGCCCCATGATGTCCTCGATGAACTCCCGGCAGTTCGAGGGACGCTGCTGCGGGTCGGCACTCATCGAGCGGCGAATGGCCCAGTCGAGCCGCTCGCTGATGTGCGGCGCCAGTTCCTTGGGCGGGGGGAAGTCGTTCTGGACCTTCTTCATCCAGGCGTCGAGGGGACTGCACGAGCGGAAGGGCAGTTCGCCGCTCACCGCCATGTAGAGCGTCGCCCCCAGGGAGTAAATGTCGCAGCGGGCGTCGGCGTTCTTGGCGTTGCGGAACTGCTCCGGGGCCATGAACTGAGGGGTGCCCAGGCCGCGGCCCGTGCGGGTCAGGTTCAGTTCCGTTTCGACTTCTTTGACCAGGCCCATGTCGGCGAGCTTGGCTCGACCGTCCGGCGTGATGAGGATGTTGTCGGGCTTCACGTCCCGGTGGACGAGGCCGTGCTGGTGGGCGACGTGCAGCCCCTTGGCGATCTGGGCGATGACCTTGATCGCGTCCTTCTCGGCGAGCTTGCCCTGCCGCTCGATGCGCTGGCCGAGCGTCTCCCCCTCGACGTACTCCATGACCAGGTAGGGGGTGTTGTTCTCGTAGCCGAAGTCGAGAGCGCGGACCAAGTTCTCATTCTCAATGCGGCTCGCGGCCCGGAACTCCTGTTCGAACCGCTTGATGAGCACCTGGTTGTTGGCCATGTTGGACGGGACGATCTTGATGGCCACGATCTCGCCGGTGACCTGGTTGCGGGCCCGGTAGACCGAACCCATGCCCCCATCGGCGATCTTCGACAAGATGTCGTAGCGGCCAACAGACCGTGGGCCTTTCGGAGACTCCGAAGGCATAGTCCCTTACCCCAAGTGCCCGCTGGACCGGCAGAGCCCGGCCAGCCGACGAGTTTTCCCTGTTCAAGCTAACCAGTTAAGAGCGAGAAATCAAGCTAAAGGATTCAGCACCGTCCATTTGGTGCCAGGCCCGCCCGTCTGGCGACGCTGGAGCTAACGCTCGAACAGGCGCACGTGGATGCCCCGCGTCGGCCGGAGCGTGATCGTCGTGGCCGGCGTCACCGGATGATCGGCTACCAACTCGAGCCGGAACGCCCGCAGGATCATCGGCAAAATGAGCTGCAACTCGACCATTGAGAAGGTCTGCCCGATGCAGACCCGTGGCCCGCCGCCGAACGGGAAGTAGACCCCGAGCGAGCGGCCCACGCTGCGGGCCGAGCTGAACCGCTCCGGGTCGAACCGCTCCGGCTCTTCCCAGTAGTCGGGATGGCGATGCATGACCCATTGGCTGAACATGACCTCGCAGCCGGCGGGGACGCGGCAGCCACCCAGTTCATGATCGTGAACGACCTCCCGGGCCAGGGCCCAGACGGGCGGGTAGAGCCGCATCCCTTCCAGGACCACCTGCTTGGTGTACTCCAGGTCATGCAGGTCCGCGCAGGTCGGGGGCCGGTCGCCGAGCACGCGTTCGGCCTCGGCCCGGACGCGCTCCTGAACCTCCGGATGTTGGGCGAGCAGGTAGAGCGTCCAGGAGAGAGCCTGGGCCGTCGTCTCGTGGCCGGCGAGGAAGAACGTCATCACCTGGTCGCGCAGGGTCTGATTCGTCATGCCCTGCCCGGTCTCGGCATCGGTGGCCCGGACCAGGACGGCCAGCAGGTCGTGCCCTTCATCGAGCCGCTGCCGGCGCTGCTCGATCATCTGAAAGACCAGGCTGTCGAGCAGGGCCCGGGCCTTCAGGAAGCGGCGGTTTTTCGGCGTCGGGATCCAAGGGGGCAGGGTGATCAGTTGATCGAACTGATCGGCATATTGGATGGCCGTCACGATGGCCTGCTTCAGTTCGGTGGAAGTCGCGGAGAACTCGGTGCCCAGGAGCGTCTTGGCGACGATGGCCAGGGTCAAGTCGGTGATGCCGAGAGTGATGTCGAGCGGTTCCTGGCTCCGGGCCGCGGGGCGCCAGCGTTCGATCTGGCGGGCGGTGAGCGTCGTCATGTCGGGGCCGTAGCGGGCCAGTTGCTGCTGGGCGAAGAGGGGCTGCATGAGCTTGCGCTGCTGCTTCCAGACCTCGCCGTCCGTGGTCAGGAGTCCCGCGCCGATGACCGTGCCGAGCGCTTTGAACTCGATGCGGCGTTTGCGGTAGTGCCCGTCGCGATTGACGAGGATGCTGGCGATGTGGTCGGGCTGGCTGACGACGATGATGCGTTGCCAGCCGAGCCGGATGCGGACGATCTCGCCCCGTTCTCGTTGGCAGCGGGTGAGGAAGGCGAGCGGGTCGGCGGCGAACTGCGTCAGGTTGCCGAGCAGCCAGCCACCCGGCATGGCGGGAGCGGGAATAGGGGCGACGGCGGCAGTCACGGTGCACCTGGCAACGGAGACAAAGAAGTGAGTTGAGACGGCCCGCGGGCTCGGCACAAGTCTGCGAAGGCGTCCGCGGGGCCCATCCTTCGAATTTATCTTAGCGAAGTCCGTGAGCGACCTCTGCGACTCCAGATGGCGAAGTTGGTCCGCCGATAAGTCCCCAGGGATTTGAATCATCTGCAGAAATGGTCCACGCTGTGAAATGGCACGGTCTGGTGAGCCTTGGTATTCTGCTGCTGGCGATGGGAGCCAGCGCGGAGCCGCCCCCGCCGGCCGTTCCGCCCTTGCCCATCGAGATGCCGCCTGCCACGCCGCTGCCTCCGCCCCGGCCGCAGGCCGGGCCGCCCTCGGGCCTAGGTTCGGAAGCAACTGGAACGCCGGGCACAATCGAAGAGATTCTCGAACGGCTGCGGCGCGCCGAGCAGCAGATCGCGGCCCTGGAAACCGAACGGCTGCTGCGGACCCAGCCTGAGTCGGAGCCCGCGGCGACGCAAGGGCCAATCGAATCGCTCTGGCACCACTGGCGGTCGGGCGGCGACCCGGGGATTATCACCGCCGCCCAGCTCATGGGACCCACCGCGGTCGCCCACGACCGGGCAGCCAAGGGCGAACCGCCCAAGGCCGATAAGCCGAAGAAGTGGTACGAGAAGCTGAGCATCCGCGGTTATAGCCAGTACCGCTACAACGCCACTCTCCTCGAAGCCCCGGGCTCATTCCCGGCCCAGTACGTCGGTGACTCCTCGGTCGGCGAGCATCAAGACTTCATCATCCGCCGGGCCCGCTTGATCCTCTCCGGCGACGTCTCGGATCACATGTTCATCTACCTGCAGCCCGACTTTGCCGCCAACGTGCCAGGCAGCCCCGATGCCAACCAGTACACTCAGATCCGCGACTGGTATGCCGACTGCTACGTGGACAAAGAGAAGGTCTGGCGCTTCCGGGTCGGCCAGTCGAAGGTGCCCTACGGCTGGGAAAACTTGCAGTCCAGCTCCAACCGCTTGCCGCTCGACCGCCACGACGCCCTGAACAGCGCCGTCCGTAATGAGCGCGATCTGGGCGTCTTCTTCTACTGGACTCCCATCGAGGCCCAGCAGTTCTTCAAGGACGTGCTCGAGAACGGGCTCAAGGGGAGCGGCAACTACGGCGTCTTTGGCTTTGGCCTTTACAACGGCCAGGGTGGTTCGTTCCGCGAACTCAACGACAACGTTCACGCCGTCTCCCGTCTCACCGTGCCCCTCATCCTCGACAACGGTCAGCGGCTCGAACTCGGCGTGCAGGGTTACACGGGCAGGTACACCGTCCTTTCCACCCCGATCAGTCCGCTCGGCGTCGGGCCGGCCGTCCGACCCGCCAACACCCTCGAGACCTTCGGCCGGGCTGGCGTCCGCGATCAACGCATCGCCGGCTCCTTCATCTGGTATCCTCAGCCGGTCGGCTTCCAGGTGGAATGGACCACGGGCCAGGGGCCGAGCTTGAACGAGGAGCAGACCGCCATCGTCGAACGCTCCTTGAGCGGCGGTTACGTCTTGCTCTGCTGTCGCCTCGAGACCGGTTTCTGTGGCATCTTCTATCCCTTTGCCCGCTATCACCGCTTTCGGGGCGGCTACAAGCCCGAACGCAACGCTCCTTTCAGCCAGATCGACGAGCTCGAGGTCGGCACCGAATGGCAGATCACGCCCCAGATGGAGTTTACCTGGATGTGGACGCTCACCGACCGCACCAGCACGGCGGCCCGGAGCGAGGCCAACACGCCCTCCTACGGCCAGTTCCAGGGGCAACTCCTCCGCCTGCAGTTCCAGGTCAACTACTAACCCCGACCACCCCCGCCGGCTTGGGAGCCTTCCTGTTCACCCCGGCAGTTGGGATAATGTCTCCGAGTCGGGACCGAGCCTTGGCCGGGACGTCGGAGACGCCAGCATGCCCATGCAACATGAACAGACGCTGATCGAGGTCCACGAGGACCTGGATCGGCTGACCTTCCGCCTGCCGGCCAAGTCGGCCAACGTGGCCCGAGTTCTCTGGCGGATTCTGGGCTGGATCTTCGTCGGCTACCTGGTCTTGGCCCTGGGTCTCGGGCTGGGCGTGGGTCTCGGATTGGGCATGGGCCTGATGGTCCTCGTTTTCATCTTCCCACCGCTCTTCCCCTTGGCCGTCCTCTACTGGGTGCTGCGGTCGGTGCTGCCCGCGGACGCCTCGTACCAGCTCTGGC
>CALLZJ010000455.1 GCA_937858435.1 uncultured bacterium | reverse complement strand
GGGGGGGGGAGGGGGGGGGGTTGCGGGCGGCCTGGGGGGGGGGGTGGGGGCGGGGGGGGGGGGGCGGGGGGGGGGGGCGCCGCGCCGGCCCCGCCGCTAGTCGCTGTCGCGATGAGAATAGTCAGCGCTGACGCTGTAATTGGGCGATTCCTGCGTGATGAAGATGTCATGCGGATGACCCTCCTGGACGCTCGGCGCGCTTACCATGATGAAGCGTGACCGGGTCCGCAGTTCCTCGATCGTGCGCGAGCCGCAATAGCCCATGCCCGCCCGCAGCCCGCCGACGAGCTGGTAGACGAACGGCGCGAGCGGACCGCGATAGGGGACGCGCCCCTCAACCCCCTCGGGGACCAGCTTGCCTGCTCCCGCTCTCTTGGCCGCCTTGTCCGTCGCCGGCTGGTTGTACCGGTCGGCGCTGCCGGACATCATGGCCCCCATCGATCCCATGCCGCGATAGGCCTTGAACGTGCGACCCTTGTAGAAGATCATGTCGCCAGGGCTCTCCGCTAGACCGGCGAACAAACCGCCGACCATGACCGCATGGGCCCCGGCTGCCATCGCCTTGGTGATATCGCCCGAATAGCGAATCCCACCGTCGGCGAGAACGGGCACGCCCGAGCCTTCCAGGGCCTTCACCGCGTTGGCGATGGCCGTCAGTTGTGGCACGCCCACGCCCGAGATGACCCGCGTCGTGCAGATCGAGCCTGGCCCGATGCCCACCTTGATGGCGTCGGCCCCGGCCCGCAACAGGGCCAGCGCCCCTTCCTTGGTCGCCACGTTGCCCGCTACGATGTCAATGTCGTGCCGCTTGCGTAACTCGGTCACGGTGCCAATCACGTTGGCCGAGTGGCCGTGGGCCGAATCCACCACCAGCACGTCGACTTCCGCCTTAATGAGGGAGGCCGCCCGCTCGAAGTCGTGCACGCCGACCGCCGCCCCCACCCGCAACCGCCCCCGCGCGTCCTTACACGCGTTAAAAAAATTCGCCATTTTGTCAATGTCCTTAATGGTGATAAGACCCCTCAGTTGATACTTTTCGTCCACCAGCAACAGTTTCTCGACCTTATTTTTCGTTAAAATCCGCCCAGCTTCTTCCAAAGTCGTGTTGGCCGCTGCCGTCACCAGCCCGTCGCGCGTCATCACCTCGGACAGACGCTGCTCGTTGTCGGTCAGGAAGCGCAGATCCCGGCGCGTCAGAATACCCACGAGCCGGTTCTCGACGGTGATGGGCACGCCGCTGATCTTGTACTGCTCCATGACTTGGCGGGCATGGCCAACCGTCGTATCGGGGGGCAGGGTCACCGGGTCGGTGATGATGCCGTTCTCGGAGCGCTTGACCTTGTCGACCTCGCGGGTCTGCTCGTCGACGCTGAGGTTCTTGTGAATGATGCCCATGCCGCCTTCCTGGGCCAGGGCGATGGCCAGCTCGCTCTCCGTCACCGTGTCCATGGGCGAAGAGATGATCGGGATGTTCAGTTGCACGCGGCGGGTCAACTGGGTGCGTACGTCCACATCTCGGGGCAACACTTCGGCCAGACCTGGCTCCAAAAGGACGTCGTCGAAGGTGATCCCCTGGTAAGCGATGCGGTCGTGCATGGGAGCGGTCCTCGAAGTGGCGGAGGCCGGACGCTGAGGGTGTTCTGATTAGTGTATGCCTGGCGGCGGCAGGTGTCGGCAAACGGTCGGCGACGGTTGCCCCTGGCGAGCCCAAGAGCCAAGTGGTAAATTGATCGCGTGTCCCGGGGCCAGCCCGGCCTGGGTGCTCCGCCTTCGACGAGACCCCCATGAAGCAAGCCTATTTCTTGACGGCGCCGGTGGGTAGCGCCGACGCCCGGTCGGTGGTCTGCCGGCTGCGCGCGGCCACCACGGGTGCCGCCCGCCTGGCTCCGATCGAATCGCTGGTCCGTTTCTGGCCCGTGGTCGGAACCGAGACCGAGCCGGCATTTCAGCCCAGCCGCCTGGCCCTTTTCCACACGACTGAAGGGGGGCGGGTGATCTGTCACTCCGCGGTCGTTCGGGTCGAAGATGCCGAGAGCAGCGAGACGCAGGACCTGCGGCGCTGGTTGGCCGGAGAGGCCGCCGACCTCGCGGCCGCGCCGCCGCTCACGCACTATGGGTTTTCACATCTCCTGCTGGATGTGCCGTCCACGGTCGACGCTCAGCAGGTCCTGATGTCGTGGTCCAGCGATCAGTGGCAGCGGAGCGACCCCGGCACGGCGGCCGCCTTGCCCGAGATGCTCTACCTGCCCGTCGCCGCCCGGCTGGACGACGCGGGGCTGGCCGCCTTCATGGCCAATGCCGCCCAGCGCGATCTGGTGCAGTTCGTCCTGGCTGCCTATCTGACCACGCCCAGCTCAACGCGCATCTTCCTGGCAGTCGCCCCAGAGCTGATGATCTGGAGTCTCTATGCCCTGTGCCGGGCCTTCCCGCAAACGTTGGTGGAAGAGTTGACCTTCAGCAGCTACGAATCCGAGCCCGTCTCGGTGAGTGCCCGGCTGGTGGCCACTTCGTGGGCCGACCCGACGGGGCGCGACCTGCCTGCCACCTGCTACGACGGCCTGGGCGTGGGCTTCAACCTGTACAGCGGCACCAAGACCGCCGTCAACACGAGCAAGCCCTTCGTCGAGTTTGCCCTGGAGAGCCTCGCCTCCGGCAAGCCCGTTGCCCTCGACGAGTTCCGTGCCACGTGGCATCGGCTCGGGGTCAAGGGCCTGGGCATGCTCGACCTGGTCTATCGCCTGGATCGCGGCACTGGGGAAATGACCAAGGAGGAGTCGCGGGCGGCACTGGCCGACCCCGCCCTGGCTGCTTGGGTCGCGGGCAAGCCTGAGCCTCTGGGGCAAATGCTCGAATGGTCCTTCGACGATTTGGACTATGCCACGTCCATCTTCTCCAGGGCGATTGTCCCGCTGCGCCAGAAGCCGGAGGTGCTGGCCAAACTCGGCAGCACGGTCCTGGAGATCGGGACGGCCTCACTGCGTGGCGGCAATCTTCCCCGTACGCGCAACGCCCTGGAAGTCCTGCTGCCCATGGTCGCGCCGGCTAAGGCGGCCGGGGTCTGGCAGGAACTGATCCAGGGCTGCTCCGACCCCGGTGCCATGACCTGGGAAATGCGGGCCTACCTGTTGCCACGGCTGGCCAAGCTCAAGCCGCTACAGCTCGGGCAGACCCCTGATGCCGAAGTCCAGCGCTGGCTGACGCTCTCGGACGACCACCTGGCGGAGTTCCTGCGTCTGGAATTGCCCCAGCCCTACCTTCTGGCCGCCACGCTCCAGGCTCTTGGCGACTCCGAGCGTTGGCCTGCCGTGGTGCGCGCGCTGGCCGATCATCACGCCCTGGTCCTTCCGCTCCTGGGCCAACTCGCAGCCCAGCCTGGAGGCGCGGATCGTGCCGTCAGCCTGTTCGAGGCGATCTTGGCGGAGTCCTCGCGACCCTGGGCCGAGGACCTCGTGCGGCATGGCCGCTTGCTCCCCACGCCGGTGCTCGATCGCTGCTTGCTGGCGGCGCTGCAGGCTCCGAGTGCCGACGTCGTCGGACTCGTGCGGGGGCAGGGCGTGGCGTTGGTGGACCGGCTGGCGGGCCAAGCCAGCCTGGAACGCATCGCCCAGGTGCTCCTCGGTCGGCCGGGGGCGGAGCTTTTGGCGGATCAGGCCTTCGAGCAGTTCCTCGCCGCCCTGGGCCCCACAACCACG
>CALLZJ010000454.1 GCA_937858435.1 uncultured bacterium | reverse complement strand
ATCTGGTCGATTTTTATTTGGAAAGGGGCCTGTACCAGCCGGCCGCGCCCGCTGCCGTCCGCGAGTTGCTGCGGGAGAAGGGGCTGACCTGGGAGCCACGGCCCAGCGAACGGGAAAGCTGACCTCGGCCCACTCCATCCACCTCCGCTGCCTTGTCCAGCTTGCGTGAACCGACGCCGACCCGGGCAGTTCGGCTTGCCCAGTCAAGCCGGGGCGGGTAGGCTCCCTCCCGCGGCTGGTCCCATGCCAGCCGCCGCGACTCGCCAGGAGGGCGGGGCGGCCACGCGGAAGGAGGATCGGCCATGCTCGGTGCAACCCTGGGGCCCCGTGCGTTCCTCGATCGTGTCGGGCAGGAACTACGCCGCATCGACACCCGCCAGATGGAGCATCTGGCCAATCTCATCTACGACTGTTACACCCGAGGCCGCTTCGTCTTCATCTGCGGCAACGGCGGCAGCGGCTCCAATGCCTCCCACTTCTGCGAGGACCTCGGCAAGAGCACCCTCCGCCGCGAGGACTTCGAGAACGACCAGAAGAAGCGTCTCAAGGTCCTCAGCCTCACCGACAACACGCCCTACATCCTCGCCTGGGGCAACGATGAGGGCTTCGACCGCGTCTTCGTCGAGCAACTCAAGAACCTGGCCAGCCCCGGCGACCTGCTCATCGCCATCAGCGGCAGCGGCAATAGCCCCAACATCCTCAAGGCCGTCGACTGGGCCAATCGCAATGGCCTCACCACCGTCGGCTGCACCGGCTTCAGCGGCGGTCAGCTCAAGGCGCTCGCCCAGCACAACCCCCATGTGCCGCCCGACGACATGGGCATCGTCGAGTCGATCCATCTGACGCAGTTCCACTGGATCCTCGACCACCTCTACGCCCGCATCGGCCTAGGACTGGGACGCGCTCAAGCCGCCTGAGCCAGGCGGCACCGGCATCAGATCCACTCCTTTCTCTCCATCGCCTCAGCGTGGGGAGGGGAAGAGAAGGGCTTCGGCCTCGGCGAGCAACTCGGCTTCCTCAGGGTCGCTGGCATCAACATTGGCAAGATGCGTTCGGCCAGCGGCAAGCCAACGGCGGGCTTCCTCCGGCTGGCCGAGATGATGGTAGACCAGCGCCAGGCCAGCAGCATCGGCGGGCTCCAGCGTGAAGGCCTGAGTAAATGGCAGCGGTAAGGGGCCGAGTAGAAACAAGCCCACGTCGCGGGCCAAAGCCTCTCGCTCGGAGTTTTCATTCAGGTTATAGCCTTGCCGTTGGCGAACGCAGGCCAGGAGGGTCTCGCGGGCTGCCTCGTACTGGCCCTGGCGAATGAATACATAGGCAAGCGTGTGACGGACATCCACGTCAGCCGAATCCAATCGCCGGGCAGCCTCGGCTTGCTGTCGGGCCTTCTCCAGGAGCGGCGGGGCCGCCCCGGGCTTCGCCACGACCTTCCACGCCAATTCGTTGAGCTGGTCGGCGTTTTCTCCCCAAGCGTCGACGCACACCAGGGCAGCGGCGCGGTGGGCTGCTGGCAGCTCGGTCCGCTCCACGATGGCGAGCACGTCGGCCCGCAGGCCATGAACTGCATAGAGCGCCTTCACCCAGAGCGCCGCGTCCCAAGGAGCGCCGCGCCGCAGTGCTGCCTGGGCGTGCCGTTCGGCCTCTTGGGGCAACTCCCGCCTCACCGCCCAGAGGTAGTGGAGCCAATGCAAGTCGAGGTGGTCCGGATCGATCTTCGCCAATCGGTTCAAGTGCCAGTCGATGGGAAGTGACCATTCGCGAAGTAAGTTTTCGCGATCCAGGGTGCCGAGCATTTGGGCCAGTCTTTCGCGATGCCAGACCTGGCTGTTGGCGTTTGGACTAAAGAACGCCGCGTGCCGGCCCCGCAGGTGGGAATAGGCTCCATGGATTTCCGCCTGCGCGACTGAGGAATCGGCCACATCCAAAGGCTTGCCGGCCCGGAGGACCAAAAGCACGGAACGCATGTCGTCCAAGTGGTCTTCGTCCAGGGGGGCCAGTTCAATGTCCCCATATCGATCCAGCCGCAGGCGGCCATCGTCCGTGAAGGTGCCCGGGCAGATGCTCGGCAACGATACCGAGACGGGTTGGCCAGCGTCCAGCTCCCAGACTTGAGTTCTGCCGCCCGCGTGTGTCAAAAGCAAGCGGCCGTTAGGGCTGAAGGCCACATGTTCGACCTTGGTCTGGTGGCGCAGCGGCGGCGTCACCGGCTGTCCGCGCGCCCAGTCCCAGACCCGGGCAAAGCCGTCGTCCGAAGCGGTCGCGAGCCACGCGCCATCACGGCTGAAAGCAACGTATCGAACCGAATTCTGATGCCGCAGCGGCGGGGAGACGAGTTGGCCGGTCGTGGCATCCCACACCTGAGCCGAATTGGCATTGGTCGCCATGGCGAGCCGGGTGCCGTCCGGACTGAAGGCGACATGATTGATGTGGTCTTCACTCCGCAGCGGCCCAGCCAGAAGTTGGCCCGTGGCCGCATGCCATACCCGCGCCGTCTGGTCGATTGAAATCGTCGCCAGCAACTTGCCGTCGGGACTGAATTCGACGCGCGTGACCAAGGTCTCATGACGGAGCCGTCCTGTCACGGCTTGGCCGGTCTCCACGTCCCACACCCGTGCGGTGTAGTCTTGTGAGGCGGTTGCCACCCGCCGGCCATCCGGGCTGAAAGTGACGTATGATGCTCCGTCCTCATGCCGCAGCAGTCCGGTCACCGGCTGGCCCGTCGTTGCGTCCCAGACCCGCGCGGTCATATCGTAGGAAGCGGTCGCCACCCGCCGACCATCCGGACTGAAAGCGACGCAAGCGATGTTGTTTCCATGCCGCAGCGGCGGCGCTAGCGGCAAGCCGCTCGCAAGGTCCCAAAGCCGAACGAAGTCATCGTCGTGCTCCGTCGCTAGCTTCCTGCCATCCGGGCTGAGGACGGCACTAGAGACGGGGCTATCGTGACGCAACGGCGGCGTCTGGAACTGAGCAGGGGTCAGATCCCAGACCCGCGCGGTATGGTCTTTCGACGCCGTCGCCAGAAGCCGACCATCCGGACTGAAGGAAACCGCATGGATGTCGTTGCCGTGGCACAGACATGGCAGCGCTAACTCGCCAGTCGCCAGGTCCCAGACCCGCGCGGTCATATCCCAGGACGCCGTCGCCAGCCACCGTCCGTCCGGGCTGAAAGCAACCTGGTTGACGGTGGCTCCATGTCCCAGTGGCTTGTGGACGGGTTCCCCCGTGGCCGCGTCCCAGACCCGCGCGGTTTGGTCGTATGAAGCGGTCGCCAAGCGTCGGCCGTCTGGGCTAAAGACAACGTGACGGACAAGGCTTTCGTGCGGCAGCGGCGCCGTCACGGGCTGGCCGCTTGCCGCGTCCCAGACCCGCGCGGTCTGGTCCGCGGACGCCGTCGCCACCCGCCGGCCATCCGGACTGAAAGCGACGCAAGCGATGGTGCCTTTATGCCGAAGCGGCCTTTTCACTGGCTGACCGGTATCCACGTCCCACACCCGTGCAGTGTATTCCTGTGAGGCGGTCGCCACGCGCCGACCATCCGGACTGAATTCGACGTGGAGAACGGGGCTCTCATGCCGCAGCGGTCCCGTCACGGGTTGACCTGTGGATGCGTCCCACACCCGCGCGGTCTTGTCCCAGGAAGCGGTCGCCAACCACCTGCCGTCTGGGCCAAAGGCGACATGGGCAACTTCATTCTCATGCCGCAGCGGCAGCGTCACGGGTTGGCCTGTGGCCACATCCCACACCTGTGCGGTGTGATCAGTCGAAGCCGTCGCCAGCCGCCGACCGTCCGGACTGAGGGTGGCATGTCTAACGTGATTGTCAAACCGCAGCGTCCGCTGGAGTTCCCCGGTCTCTGCGTCCCATAGTTGCACCTGTCCCAAGTGGCTATCGCCACGCTGCTTCATCTCGGCCGTCACTTCGCGGTTCGCGACCGTCATCAACAGCTTGCCATCCGGGCTGAACTCAGCGTTCGACACGGCCCCGCCATGCCGCAGCATCTGCACGAGCCGCGGCAGGTTGCCGTACTTCAGGTAGCTCTGCAGCCGGACCAAGTGCATTTTGCGCGCGTTTGGTTCGAGGTGTGGCGTGCGGAGCGGCTCCATGAACCACTGCATCGCCTCGAAGAGTTCTCCCTTCCGCTCGGCTTCCAGGCCCCGTTCAATCAGGCTCTGATCGTAGAGCTTGCGGTTGGCGATGGCCGTTTGCAGAGCGCGGTCCTTGGCCAGGTTGGCTTCCTGGGCATGGGCATCGGCCCGGTCGCGCTCACCGCGAGCCCTACCCTCCGCTTCCAGGGCCCAAGCCAGTCCCCAACTGATGCCGACCACGCCGACGAGCAAGGCCAGGAAGACGAGCCCCACCGCCAGCACCGGACCGCGGTGGCGGCGAAAGAACTTCTTCAGCCGGTAGCCGGCCGACGCAGGCCGGGCTTCCACCGGCTCGTCGTGCAGGTAGCGTTCCACGTCGCGGGCCAGGCCGTTGGCCGTCTCGTATCGGCGGTTGCGGTCCTTTTCCAAGCAGCGGTGCACGATCCAATCCAACTCCCCCTTCATGAGGGCCACCAGGCGCTTCGGCTCCGTCTGCCGCAGCGCCGCCAGGCTGGGCAGCGTGCCTTCGGTCGAGAGTCGGGCGGCCAGGCTGGGCGGCTCTTCCTCGCGAAGGATGCGGATCATCTCATCCATGGCGGCCTTCTTCAGCCGGCCGGAATCGAAGGGCCGCAGCCCGGTGAGCAGTTCGTACAGGATGACGCCGAGGGAGTAGAGGTCGGCCCGGGTGTCCACGTCCTGCCCGCTGAAGCCGGCCTGCTCGGGGGCCATGTACTCGAAGGTGCCGACGATGGCACCGAACTGCGTGGCGAGACTGTCGTCGGTCAGCTTGCCGCCGGTGGCCTTGGCGACGCCGAAGTCAATGACCTTGGGCACGGGCCGGCCGTCGATCAGAGTGACGAGAATGTTGCTGGGCTTCAAGTCACGATGGACGATGCCCTTGTGATGGGCGTGCTGCACGGCCTTGCAGATGGGGAGGAATAGTTCCAGGCGCTGCCGGGGAGTAAGCCGCGCTTCGTCGCAGTACTTCGTGAGCGGCAGACCGTTGACCAGTTCCATGACGAAGAACGGCCGCTGGTCGGAAGTGAGCCCAGCATCGAGCACCTTGGCAATGTTGGGATGGTCCATCAGGGCCAAGGCCTGGCGTTCTTGCTCGAAGCGCTGCAGGACTGCCTTGGAATCCATACCCGGCTTGATGAGCTTGAGGGCGACGCGGCGCTTGACGGGCTCGGACTGCTTGGCGACCCAGACCTCGCCCATGCCCCCTTCGCCCAGTTTCAGTTCGAGGTTGTAGCGGCCGGCGATGAGCATGCCGGGGTCGGCGATGAAGTCGTTGGTGGCCGCGAGGTCCTGGGTATGCCGCGCCAGGAAGGCGCCGGTCGGCTCATGGAGGCGGAGCAGTTCCTCAACGGCTGCTTGCAGAGTTGGCTGGCTGGCACAGGCCTCGGCAAGGAAGGCGTCGCGGGCTGGTCCCGGGGCCAAGGCCAAGGCAGCGTGAAAGAGCGATTCTTCAGTGGCCATGGTCGTACTCACATGGTTTCTGCGTCCACTCTACAATGCGCCGAATCAGGCCGGCGAGCATCACAAGAACTCGTTTTCTTCCCCACCTCGGGGTTGGCTTGCTTCCCGGCCTGGGGCGGGGTATCCTATCGATATCCCGCCGCTTCCCGCCTCCCACCGCGTGACCTGCCGTGCCCGCCATGCAGAACCTTCCCGATCATGCTCCCGGATTGTCGCGCCGTGAGTGGCTCGGTCGCTGCGGGACCGGTCTGGGCGCGCTGGCCCTGGCCGACTTGCTGAGGCAGGCAGGTGAACTCGCGGCCGCCCCCGCCGATCCGCTCAACCCGCTGGCTCCCAAGGCCGCTCCGCTCAAGGCCCGGGCCAAGCATGTCATTCATCTCTTCATGAATGGCGGACCCAGCCACGTCGATACCTTCGACCCCAAGCCCAGCCTCACGGCCTACCACGGCGAGAAGCTCCCCAATCCCAACCTGCCCACGGAGCGACCCACGGGGGCAGCCTACCGCTCGCCCTTTGCCTTCCACCGCTACGGCCAGAGCGGGATTGAAGTCAGCGAGATCTTCAGCCGCGTCGGGCGCTGCATCGACGACATTTGCGTCATCCGCTCCGCCCATGCCGACGTGCCCAATCATGAGCCAAGCCTCCTGCTCATGAACTGCGGCGAAGCCCGCCTCATCCGGCCCAGCTTCGGCTCCTGGATCACGTACGGCCTGGGCACGCTCAATCAGAACTTACCCGGCTTCGTGGTCATGTGTCCGGGCGGCTATCCGATTCAGGAATCCCAGAACTGGCAGGCGGGCTTCCTGCCCGGCATCTATCAGGGCACCTACCTCGACACCAAGCATGCCGAGGTCGAGAAGCTCATCGAGAACATTCGCAACCCCCGCCAGAGCCCGGCCCAGCAGCGGCGGCAAATGGACCTGCTCCGCGAGCTGAACGACCGGCACCGGGCCGAGCGCCCGCTCGATCGCCAGCTCGAAGCCCGCATCCAGTCGTTTGAGCTGGCCTACCGCATGCAAATGGAAGCAGCCGAAGCCTTCGACGTGAGCAAGGAGCCGCCGGCGATTCGTGATCTGTATGGCCGCAACGTCCAGGGCCGGCAGTTGCTCATCGCGCGCCGCTTGATCGAACGCGGGGTCCGCTTCGTCCAGGTGTGGACGGGTGAAGGACAGCCCTGGGACAACCACGACGACCTGGAGGTGGGGCATCGCCGGCTCGCCAATGCTTGCGATGGAGCCATCGCCGCCCTGCTGGGGGACCTCAAGCAGCGTGGCCTGCTCAACGAGACGCTGGTGCTCTGGGGTGGGGAGTTTGGCCGCACGCCCACGGTGGAGCTACCGACGCCGGGAGCCAATGCGGGCAAGATGAACGGCCGGGACCATAACCATCATGGCTTCACGCTCTGGCTCGCGGGCGGCGGGGTCAAAGGGGGCTACGTCCACGGAGCGACCGACGAGTTCGGCTTCAAGGCAGTCGAAAAGCCCATGCACATCCACGACCTGCATGCCACCATGCTCCACCTGCTCGGCTTCGACCATGAGAAGTTTACCTACCGCTATGCCGGCCGGGACTTCCGCCTCACCGGTGCGTCCGGCGCAGTCCACAAGGGCATCCT
>CALLZJ010000453.1 GCA_937858435.1 uncultured bacterium | reverse complement strand
CCGAAAACCCGCGGACTCGGTGCGGACGGCGCCACGTGGCTGGCCTCGCCGCTTGGAGCGTCCATAACCTAACAGCATCGAGTTCACTGACCAGTTTACCATTCCCAAGGCGACTTGCATACACCCTGAGGACGCACCCGTGACGCCAGCCGAGCGGATCGCCGAGTATCAGCGAGGTCCCGAGCTTCTCCGCCAAGCCGTGAGCGGCCTGACCGCCGAAGAAATACGGGCGCGCCCCGTGCCGGGCAAATGGAGCACGCTCGAAGTCGTCTGCCATCTGGCGGACTTCGATCCGATCCTGGCCGACCGCCTGAAGCGGATCATCGCCCTGGACAAGCCGTTGCTCATGGGGGCCGACGAGAACCGTTTCGCTGCCGCTCTCTGCCCGCAGGACCGCGACTTGGAGGAAGAATTGCGGCTCATCGAACTCACCCGCAGCCAGATGGCCCGCATCTTGGCGAAGCTGCCCGCCGACGCCTGGAGCCGGACCGGCATCCACTCGGAACGGGGCGAACTAAACCTCGAGCGCGTCCTCGAGCTGGCCACGCGCCACATCACCCATCACCTGGCTTTCATCGCCGAAAAGCGGAAAGCCCTGGGCCGGCCAGCCTAAGTCCAGGCAGACGGCTGAGGCCGGCGGGCTTGGGGCCTGAATTCCCAGCCGTCCGTCTCCCGGGGCGTACACTAAGCACACCGTTTCCCTTCGCCGTGAAGTGCAGGATGCCATGAACACGCTGACCGCCACCGCTCCGAATGAGCGGCCGTTCGTCCATCTCCATTGCCACTCCCACTACAGCCTGCTCGACGGGGCCAATCGGATTCCGGAACTGGTGGCCGGCGTCAAGCAGCAGGGTATGAACGCCGTCGCCCTGACCGACCACGGCAACCTCTACGGAGCCATCGAACTCTACCGCGAAGCCACGGCCCGAGGGATCAAGCCCATCATCGGCTACGAGGCCTACATCTCCCCGGGACGGCGGTCCGACCGCGAATCACGGGGCATGGCCGAAGCCAGCTTCCACCTGACGCTCCTGGCCCAGAACGAGGTCGGCTTCCGCAACCTGATCAAGATGGCCTCGGTGGCCTTTCTCGAAGGGTTCTACTACCGGCCCCGCATCGACAAGGAGTTGCTCGCGGCCCATGCCGACGGGATCATCTGCTTGTCCGGCTGCCTTTCCAGCGAGTTCAGCGGCTTTCTGATCAAAGACGAGTTTGAACAGGCCGAGGCTTTGGCCGCCTGGTTCGCCCAGCGGTTTGGCGATCGGTTCTACGTGGAAATCCAGAACAACGGGCTGCCCCTGCAAACCCAGGTCTCCGAGAAGGCGACCGACCTGGCCCGCAAGCTAGGGCTGCCCACCGTCGCCACCTGCGACGCCCACTATCTCTGCCAGGCCGACGCTGAGGCCCACGACGTCCTGCTCTGCATCAACACGGGCAAGCTCCGTAGCGATGGCAATCGCA
>CALLZJ010000452.1 GCA_937858435.1 uncultured bacterium | reverse complement strand
GGCTGGGGAAGCTGGAGAGCAACCCGACCCGGGGCCACTTCGTTTTCGCTGCCGTGCCCCAGCTTCGGGCCGAAGCCCGTGAACAGGGGCAGAATTTCCGTCCCCGCACGGTCGGCCAGGCGAGCCGCATCAGCGGCATCACCCCCGCCGACCTGTCGCTGCTGCTCATCCATCTAGACGTGTAGGATTTCGCCGGAGCGTGCTGAAGGAGAAGTCATGAAGCGAGTCTTGTGCTGGTGTGGGTTGGCCCTGCTCCTGGTCGGTTGCAAGGCTGGGGTGAAAGCGGTTTCGCACCAGGCGAACATCGACGCCCAGACGGTCTACTCCATGGAGATCGACCCGTTGCCGCCGGAACGGAAGGTGCAGATTACCAACCGGAGCGGCCGGGTCCTCGAGGCCTACCTCGTGGCCCCGGACAAGGCGGCCCAGGTGCAGCAGGCACTGCTCGAAGGCCGCCGGCTGCCCGAGGGAGACATTCGTGAACAAGGCAAGCTCGAGGCCGAGGGGCGGCTGACCTTCACCTTGCCGGGCAACACCGGCGGGGTGGTCCTGATCAGCAACAGTCATGGTACGGCCGCGACCGTGCAACTGGATATCGGCAGCTAGGGTTGAACCCACGGCGCGACGGAGGATGCGACATGTCGTTTGAACTGATTCCCGACGTGGGAGCCGACCCCCGCAATGCCCGCACGCTGTCGCGAGCATGTGAATTGGCCTACCTGCCCGCCGCCGAAGGGGCCGCGGCCTTCAAGGAGCAGCTCGGCTTCGACGCCGAACTCACCAGCGTCTGCAGCACGCAGGTCTATCTCGCTCAGTCGGCCGAACACGTCGTAGTCGCCTTTCGTGGCTCCGAATCGCCCACCAGCATCGACGGGCTCAAGGACTGGCTGCTCACCAACGCGGTCAACCTGCTCGTGCTTCCCAGCGGCGCCATCGGCACCGACTTCGCCGCCGCTGGCGTAGGCGCCAAGTTTCACCTGGGCTTCATGACCGCGCTGGCCGACGTTTGGCCCACGCTGTTTCCCAAGATCGAAGCCGCCACCCAGCAAGGCGACCGCTGCCTCTGGGTGACCGGCCACAGCCTCGGCGGCGCCCTGGCCCTCCTGGCGGCCTGGCGACTCCAGCGCCAGTTCATCGACGTCCATCGCGTCTATACGTTCGGAGCGCCGATGGTCGGAAACGCGGTTGCCGCCGAGGCGTTTCAGCGCGAGTTCGCCGGCCGCATCTTCCGCTATGTCAACTTCGAAGACCTCGTCCCGCGGCTGCCCACCGTGAGCCTGCTCAGCAATGACTACGCCCACTGCAACCAGGAAATGGGCGTCGGACCAGGCGGCCCGGAATCGCTGGCAGGGGCCCTGGCCAGTCTGGCGGCCGAGGCGATCGACGGCCTCTTCAACCACAATCTGATGGATAAGCTCTGGGCCCAGGTGCAGACCCGGCTCACGGCCCATGACATCGCCAACTATCGCAACGTCATTTCCTGACGGGCGGAGCCTGCCCGGTTGGTTGCGTGAAGACTGACAGTGGCGGCTGGTCACCGTTGACGGCCCACGGCGGGCGGCGGTCCCTGGCGGCTGGCATCGACCGACTCGCGCCACAAGGCCGAAGGACGGAGGAAGAACCAGAGCAGGCTCAGGGCACAGATCCACAGCACGAGAAGCCCCAGTAGGGGCAGCCGCACCGTGAGCGGCTTAACTGCGTCCCGCAGGTACATCACGGCGATGATCCGCAGGTAGTACCATGCGCCGACGGCCGCCAGCACGGCCATGACCAGGGCCAACACGCGGTAAAGGGATTGCTCCGAATCCCAAGCGGCCATGAAGATGTTCAGCTTGGCAAAGAAGCCAGCCGTGGGCGGCAGGCCGATTAAGCTGAAGAGAAATACAGCCATGAGGAAAGCGACCACGGGGTGGCTCTTACCCAGTCCGGCGAGGTCATCCACGGTCTCGACCCGCCGCTCGGGGCTGTCGAGCAGGGTGATCGCGGCGAAGAGACCGAAGGTCATGAGCGTGTAGATAGGAACATAGAAGAACAGGGCTGAGGGGCCGGTAATGGCAGCGTCGGCCGCTCCCCCCGCCCCCAGACCGATGACCATGTAGCCAGCGTGAGCGATGCCCGAGTAAGCCAGCAGCCGGCGCAGATTGTTCTGCCACAGGCCCAGCACGTTGCCCACCAACATGGAAGCGACGGCCAGCACCCAGAAGAGCCCCGCCGCCTTGGTCACGTAGGGCGGGGCGCTCAGACCGCTGAGCAGCACGCCGTTCAGGACGAGTTGATCGAGAGCCGCCACGCCCGCCAGTTTCGCGGCCACGCTCAGCAGCGTGACGGTGAGAGGCGGCGCGCCCTCGTAGACGTCCGGGGCATAGAAGTGGAAGGGGGCCGCGGTCAGGCGGAAGGAGAGACCCGCCACCAGCGTGATCAGGGCCACGAGCAACACCGCGGTGCCGGACCGATCGGCCCCCTCCCGCAAGGCGGCGCGGATGACTTCCAGATTGGTCGAACCCACTGACCCGTAAAGGAAGCTGGCCCCGTAGAGGAACATGGCCGCCGAGAAAACGCTGAGCATGAAGTACTTCATGGCGGCCTCGGCCCGCCGGGGGGCGTCGGCCTTGTTGCCCTTCTCCGGCAGGTAGAGCAGCACATAGGTGGGAATGCTCACCAGTTCGAGCGCCAGGAACAGGACGATGAGGTCGTTGGCGGCCGCCGTCAGCCCCAGCCCCGCGATGATGAGGAGCACGGAAGCCAGTTGCTCGGCTTGGATCCGCTCGTCGAATCGGCCCCAGCTCACCAGGAGCATGAAGAGCCCCACCATGACGCTGATCGAGCGGAAGAAGGTGCTGCCGGCATCGGACTTGAAGGCACCGGCATAGCTCGTGGCGGCCTCCGTGCCCGCCGGGAGGAGATACCAGGCCAGGCCGAGCGCGGCCAGGGCCGCCAGCCGCCAGCGGACGCCCGGCACCTTGAACGGCGCGCCCAGGAACAGGCCGCACGCGGCCAGGATGAGCACCGCTTCGCTGCCCACCAGCCCGACGGCTCCGCTGATCGCCGACAACACGCCTTCCACAAACGCCCCTTGGCAAGAACCCGCTACAAACCGTGCCGCTTACTCTCCCGCACTCGTGCTCGGTGCTTGGAGCTGCCGGGCGGTCTCGGCCAGCCGCTCCGCCAATGCCGTGATCTCCGGCTTCATCGCACCCAGGAACGGCTTGGGATAAACACCGATCCAGACACAGAAGACCACCAGCGGAACCACGGCGGCCAGCTCCCGGCGGTTCATATCCGTTACCACTTCGTCCCCGTGAGCCGGCTCCCGCAGCGGCCCGAAGAAGACTCGCTGCAAGAGAGTCATGAGATACCAGGCCCCAAGAACGATGCCCACGGCACCCCAGACCGCGTAGGCCGGGTGAACCGCGTACATGCCGAACAGGCACAGCACCTCGCCGACGAAGCCGTTCAGCCCCGGCAATCCGACGCTGGCCAGGCAGGTCACGACCATGAAGAAACTGAGCAAGGGCAAGCGCTGGGCTAGACCGCCGAGTTCCTTCATGCTCCGCGTGTGGTAGCGGTCGTAGATCATGCCCACCAGGAGGAAGAGCAGCCCGGTCGACAGCCCATGGTTCACCATCTGCAGCAGGGCTCCGCTCATCCCCTCGGCATTGAGGGCGAAGAGTCCGAGCATGCAAAAGCCGAGGTGGGCCACCGAGGAATAGGCCACGAGCTTCTTGATATCGTCCTGGGCCAGGGCACAGAGCGAGCCATACAAGATGCCAATCACAGCCAACAGGGCCACCAGCGGCTGACCGATCTGCAGGCAGGCGGCGGGCAGGAGCGGCAAGGCCAGCCTGAGGAAGCCGTAGGTGCCGAGCTTGAGCAACACCCCCGCCAGGAGCACCGAGCCCGCCGTGGGAGCTTCGACGTGGGCCAGCGGCAACCAGGTATGGAACGGGAAGAGCGGCACCTTGACCGCCAGGCCAATGAACAGGGCCAAGAAGAGCCAGTTCTGCAGGGCGGCATCGATCGGCGTCTTGCCAGCTCGGAAAGCCAACTCCGTGAGCGAGAAGGTCAGGGGCTGCCCGGCATCTCGGAGCGTCAAGATCACCCCGACGAGCCCGACCAGGCTGATGATGCTGCCCGCCAGCGTGTAAATGAAGAACTTCTTGGCGGCATAGCGCTTGCGAGGTCCCCCCCACAGGCCGATCAGGAAGAAGAGCGGCAGCAGGGTGAACTCGAAGAAGACATAGAAGAGCACGGCATCCATGGCGCAGAAGACCCCCAGCATGGCGGTCTCCAGAGACAGGAGCAGAGCGTAATAGGCCGCGGGACGGTCGGTGATCGTCTCCCAGGAGATGAGCACGGCGGGCACCATGAGCAAGGCCGTGAGGCCGATCAGCCAGACGGACAGACCGTCCACCCCGAGTTCGAGGTAGACGGTTGTCGGTGCGGTTTGCTCGGACTGGCTGTAGATCAGCCAGGGCATGCGGATGGCAAAGTCAGGATCGGAGCCGAAGGGTTCGCCGGCCGTGCGGGCCGTGGGCGTCTGGTAGTTGGTGACGATGAGGGCGGCAAAGAGCAGGGCCGCTAGCGTCGCCACCAGGCTGGCCAGCCGCACGAGGCGGAGCCGGCCATCGCCCAGGTAAAGCGCCGCCGCTGCCCCGGCCAGCGGAGCGAGCAGCATCAAAAGCAGCCACATCTTGCCCATGTCTATCCGGCCATCCGAATCAGGAGCGCCACTACGAAGACCGCCAGCCCCAAGAACGATCCCAGCGCGTAGAACTGAACCAGCCCATTCTGGATCGGCTGCAACCAGCGCCCGGTCGTCAGAGCCCCCTTGCCTGCCGCGTCCACGATCCCATCGACGATCTGCTGGTCGACAAACTTCGCCGCCTGGGCCAGCCCCTCGGCCGGCTTCACGAGCGCCGCCGAGTAGAGTTCATCGAGATAGAACTTGTTTCGCGAGGCGAGCCAGGCCTCCCGCATCTCGGCCGCGAACCGTTTCGGCCAGGCCGGCTTCCACACGTACATCGCCCAGGAGAGCACCAGCCCGCCGACCGCCACGAGAATGCTGGCCACCATCACCCAACCGGCACTGGCATGAGCATCGGCCGCCGGCAACCCGACCGTCTTGCTCACAAAATGCTCGAAGCCGTGCGTCAGCGGACCGAAGAGCCAGCCGACAACCGCCGTCCCCACCGCCAGCGCCACCAGCGGCCCGACCATCCACCAGGGGCCCTCATGCGCATGGTGCTCGGCCTCGGGCGGCATGCGAGTCTCCCCCCAGAAGGTCAGGAAGTAGGCACGCCCGGTATAGAACGCGGTCAGAAGGGCGGTCACGAGCCCCAGCCCCAGGAGCAGCACCATGACGCCGCCATAGGGTCCATGCGTGGCCGCCGCCACGGACATCAGAATCTCGTCCTTGCTGAAGAAGCCCGCCAGGGGCGGCAACCCGGCCAGGCCCAGCGCGCCGACGGCGAACGTGGCATGGGTCCAGGGCAGCACCTTGCGCAGGCCGCCAAACTGCCGCATGTCGATCACCCCGCCCATGGCATGCATCACGCTGCCCGACGCCATGAAGAGCAGCGCCTTGAAGAAGGCGTGGGTGAAGAGATGGAAGATCG
>CALLZJ010000451.1 GCA_937858435.1 uncultured bacterium | reverse complement strand
CCGCCCCCTCGGTGGAAGCCGGCCCCCCCCGCCACTCCCGCCAGCCGCTTCTGTTCATCCAGCGAGATGCCCAGCTTCTCGAAGGTCCGTCGGACTTCGGGATCGACTTCGTCCAGGCTGTTCAGCTTCTTCTGGGGCTTGGGCGCGGCATAGTAGTAGAGGTCCTGGTAGTCGATGGGAGCGTAGGTGAGGTTCGGCCACCAGCGCGGCTCTTCCATCGTCTGCCAGTGCCGAAACGCCTTCAGCCGCCAGTCGAGCAGCCAGCGCGGCTCCCCCTTCTTCGCCGACAGGAGATGGATCGTCTCCTCGGTCAGCCCTTTGGGAATCCGTTCGATCTCGACGTCGGTGTAGAAACCGTCCTTGTATTCCCGGTTCGCCAGTTCGTGAATCGTACTCGTGGCGGTCGGCATCGTTCATCCTCTCTATCGGCCAGCAATTCCCAGGGTCAACCGGGCTTCACGAGCCCTCGGCAACGGCGACGGTACGTAGGGGGATCAGACCCGACACGCTGTCCGCCGGCCCAAAGGGCATGGCCACCGTCTCCGCGAGCCGCTGCTGCAACAGCTCGCCCACGTTAATCCCGGAACGCAGAAGGTCGGACACGGTCATGCAATCAAGGGCGCCGCGAAACCAGCCTTCGAGCGTGCCCCAGAGCGTCCGCAGCGTGCAGTCGCCGAGGTGGACGCAGCAGCCCGCCGTTTCAGTGCCGGCATGCCGTTCACAGAAGCCCGGCTCTTCGAAGAGCGGCTCACCCAGGTCGGCCAACAGCCGCCCGAGCGGCATCTGCTCCGGCGGCCGCGTGAGGCGATAGCCCCCGGTCCGGCCGCGCACGCTGTCGATGTAGCCTTGCTGCCGCAGCACGGCGAGCAGCTTGGCGACATAAGGGGCCGACAGACCTTCAGCCTCGGCGATCTCCGAGATGCTCCGGGCCTGTTCGCTGCCGGCCCGCGCCACCTGCAGCAAACAACGGAGTCCGTATTCTTCCTGGGCCGAGATCTTCATGGCTTCCCTCGCGACAGAACGCCCCTCAGAGGCGCCTCTTCTCATTACCCTACGATCCTGTACTTTCATGTCCAATAAAATCCTACTTCATCTTATACTATTAACGTAAACAATTGTCAAAACTAGACTTGTGGCGTTACTGATGACTGGCATTATCCATCGGCAGTCGGAGCAGAGGCGACCGCCGACGTAGGGCCTGCAGTTCGGACCTGAAGCCCGCCCTGGACCGTCCCGGCGATCGGCTCTGCCAGCGTGGAGCCATTCGGAGCCGCGCATCTTTTCCTGAGGGTTTGGCTTATTCGCGCGGCCGTGGCGGTTGCTATAATCGAAGGGCAGGTTTCGCTTCCAGACCGTCCCGCGTGAGGCAGCTTCATGCTGATCGGGCAGAGCATTGGCCCCTTTCAGATCGAAAAGGAGCTTGGCAGCGGCGCCATGGGGACCGTCTATCGGGCCACCTACACCAAGACGGGCCGGGCGGTCGCCATCAAGGTCATCGCCGCGGGCCTGGGAGACAACGAGCGCGTCCAGCAGCGTTTCGAGCGCGAAGCCGACATCCTCAAGCAACTCAAGCACCCGAACATCGTCCGACTCCTCGCCTCGGGGAAGTACCACCGCAGCCCCTTTTATGCGATGGAGTACATCGACGGCGAGCCGCTCGACCAGATCCTGCAGCGCCGCGGCAAGCTCAGTTGGCAGGAGGTCGTGGAGCTGGGCAAGCAAGTCTGCGCCGCCTTGCAGCACGCCCACGAGGCCGGGATCATCCACCGCGACCTCAAGCCGTCCAACCTGATGTTCGACCGCAACAAGGTCCTCAAGTTGACCGATTTCGGCATCGCCAAGGACACGGACGTGACCGGCCTGACCTCAGCCAACTCGACCGTCGGCACGGCCGCCTACATGTCGCCCGAACAGTGCCGGGGCGAACGCAACCTCACGCCCAAGTCCGATCTCTATTCCCTGGGCGTGCTGTTCTACGAGCTGCTTACCGGCCGCAAGCCTTTCCTGGCCGAGAGCGCCATGGATATGTTCATCCAGCACGTCCAGGGCGACTTCGATCGCCCGGCCGAGCACGTGATGGACATTCCCGTCTGGCTCGACACGCTCGTCTGCCAGCTCATGGAAAAGAAGCCGGACAACCGTCCGCTCAACGCTCATACCGTCGCCCAGGCACTGGACGACGTGAAAACCAAGGTGGAAGCGCTCAAGAGCGCCGGCGAGGACGCCGTGGCCCGGCTGGCCCGGACCCCGTCGGGCAAGATCGCCAAGGAAGAGCGCGAACTGGCCGAGTCCATCGCCTCAGTCAAGAAGAAACGCAAGAAGAAGCCCGAGTCTTCCGCCGAGCCCGGCGATCGGGCCAAGCTCCTGGCCGCGGGCGGCTTGACTCTGGTGCTCCTCATGCTGGTCGGCATCGTCATCTATGCCCTGCAGCCGGCCGGCCCCGGTGAACTGCTCGAGCGGGCCGACAAGCTGATCAAGCAGGGCGACGAACTCTTCGCCCAGGGCGATCCCGGCTGCCGGGACAAGTGGGACGATGCCGAGGAGAAGTTCCTCAACAAGCTGGTGAACAAGTATCCCGAGGCCGAGGAGGTCCCGGCCGCGAAGGCCAGGCTCGCCTACATCAAGGCCGCTCGGTTGTACGTCCGCGGTCGACGCGATCTGAAGGTGGACCTGGTCGACTTCAGTGCCGCCTTAAGCCGTGGCTATGAGCAACTCTTCGCCCTCATCCCGCAAACGGCCGCCAACGCCCCGGAGATGGTCTACATCGACAAGGCCCGGCAAGAGTTTGTCAAATGGGAAGCGCCGCAACTGCTCAGTGCCGGACGCAAGGCGGCCCGGGTCGACGATACCAGCGAGTGGGTCTTGGCTCGGGAGAAGCTCGAACGGCTCGTCGTCCGCTATGGTCCGACCGGCCATGACACCGTGCGGGATGCCCAGGACATTCTGGCCTGGATGGCGGCCCTTGAGACCTGCGAAGACAAGCTGCGGCGTAACCGCCCCCCGGAGCATGACGCGGAGCGGCTGGTGATGGCCGCGCTCAAAGCTGAACTGGACGGACTGCCCCTCGAAGAGATCCGGCAGCGCTGGCGCGAGGTCAAGGACTGGGGCTATCGGGAGCAGTTGGGCGGGCAGCCGATCCACGCGGAGAATCCCCGCTACCGCCCCTGCGTTCTCGCGGCCGAGGAAAAGCTGAAGGTTCTCAGCCGCCGATCCTGATTCCTGCTGATGTGTTCCCCCCGAAAGGCTCATCATGCCGGCTGATCGTCCCCGCTCCCGCGCGGCCCACGACCGCGCTTGCCGCTCGATCCCGGGTGGCGTCAACAGCCCAGCCCGAGCCTTCGGAGCCGTGGGCGGCGTGCCGATTACCATGGCCCGCGGCACCGGCCCTTTCCTGTTCGACGCCGACGGCCGCCGCTACCTCGATTACATCGGCTCCTGGGGTCCGCTCATCCTCGGCCATGCGCATCCACGCGTGGTCGCCGCCGTGACCGAAGCCCTGCACCAGGGCAGCAGCTTCGGCGCCCCCACGGAGCGCGAAGCGGAGCTGGCCGAACTCGTCGTCGCCGCGGTGCCCAGCATCGAACAGGTCCGCTTCACCAGTTCCGGCACCGAAGCAGCCATGACCGCCGTCCGCCTGGCCCGGGGCTGCACGGGCCGGCCACGCCTCATCAAGTTCGCCGGCTGCTACCATGGCCACGTCGACAGTCTGCTCGTGGCCGCGGGCTCCAGTGCCACGACCTTGGGCGTCCCCAACAGCCCGGGCGTGCCCCCCGGCGCCACCCAGGACACTCTCGTCCTCGAGTTCAACGATGCTCAGGCGGTCGCCGATGCCTGCCGCCAGCACGGCCCCGAAGTGGCCGCCATCCTCCTCGAACCCGTCGTGGGTAACATGGGTCTGGTCCCACCCGCCCCCGGCTTCCTCGCCGCCCTGCGTGAACTAGCCGACCGCCATGGCTGCCTGCTCATCTTCGACGAAGTCATGACCGGCTTCCGTCTCGCCCTGGGGGGTGCGCAGCAGCTCTATGGCATCCGGCCCGATCTGACCGTCCTCGGCAAGATCGTCGGTGGCGGGCTGCCCGTCGGCGCGGTGGGCGGCCGCCGCGACCTCATGCAGCAGCTCGCCCCCACGGGCCCCGTCTTCCAGGCGGGCACGCTCTCGGGCAATCCGCTGGCCATGGCCGCGGGGATCGCCACGCTCCGGGAACTGATGGAGCACCCGCCGTACGAGCCGCTTGAGAAGCGCGCCGGCCAACTGGCCGAGGGGCTGGCCGCCGCGGCCGCGGGTCGGGCATGCCGGGTCCAGCGCGTGGGTAGCATGCTGACGCTCTTTTTCACGCCCGACCCCGTCACGAACTACGCGGCCGCCAAGCGCTGCGACACGGTCCGGTTCGCACGCTTCTTCTGGGGCCTGGCCGACCGGGGGGTCTACTGGCCGTGCAGTCAGTTCGAGGCGGCCTTCGTCTCCGCCGCCCACACGGCGGAGCAAGTGGCCGACACCCTCGCCGCCGCCAACGCCGCCCTGGCCGATCTGACCTGACGCGCTCAGCCGCGGGCAGCAGGGTCAAGAGACCGGCGCCGAGCGTGGTCTCGGGTTCAATCGCATCTCGTTTCCATCTGCTTATAAAGACGTTGCCGCCAAGCTGTGCAACGCGACGCAACAGGTACATCACGATGAACCCGAACAAGGCTCTCTGGGAGAAGGGTGACTTCACTCGCATCGCTGAGAGCATGCGGGAGAGCGGGACGGAGTTCGTTAACGGGCTGGGAATCACGCGCGGGCTCAGGGTCCTAGACCTCGGCTGCGGCGACGGGACGACGGCGCTTCCCGCAGCGCGACTGGGGGCGGACGTCTTGGGCGTCGATATCGCTCAGAACCTGGTCGAGGCCGGAAACCGCCGCGCCCAGGCTGAGGGCCTTTTGAACTGCCGGTTCCAGGAAGGCGACGCTTCGGACCTGAATGCACTCGAAGACCATGCCTTCGACCTGGTCGTGACGGTCTTTGGGGCGATGTTCTCCTCTAAGCCGTTTGAGGTGGCCAAGGAGATGGTACGCGTCACGCGTCCTGGGGGCCGCATCGTCATGGGCAACTGGATTCCGGGTGACCCGACGCTGGTGGCGCAGGTACTCAAGACCTGTTCCGCCAACGGGCCGCCGCCGCCAGCCGGCTTCGTCAGCCCGATGGTCTGGGGGATCGAGCGCGACGTAAAGGAGCGGTTTGCCGCGGCCGGCATTCCAGGTGAGCGGATCACCTGCAGTCGAAGAACGTGGACGTTCAACTTCCCAGGGCCGCCCGTGGAATTCCTGTCGGTGTTTCGACATTTCTATGGGCCCACCATGAGTGCATTCGAAGCAGCGGAACAGAGCGGCAGAGCGGCCGACCTGCAGCGGGATCTGGAGGCCTTGTTCATCAGTCAGAACCAGAGCCCACGCCCCGATGCCACCACCATCCCGGCGACCTTCCTCCGCGTGAGCGTCACGGTCTGAACTGGTCAGGAGGTCCCCCATGTCGCCAGTGGTTGTGCCAACTGCTCGTCTCGACCTGGTGTTGCGAACACCGGACGAAGTGCTTGCGGGGCTGGAGGACTTGCCCCCGGGCGATCGGGCCGAGGTGTCCCCCGATTG
>CALLZJ010000450.1 GCA_937858435.1 uncultured bacterium | reverse complement strand
AAGGTCGTCGGCGAGTTGCCGTCCGGCGCGCCCGAGCCGCCCGTGACCGACACGAACACGGACACGCCGCCCACCAGCTACTTCCCGCTGGTCCTCATCCTGCTCTATCTACTGGGGGCGGTTGGGCTGGCCGAGTACGCGCTGGGCGGCTTCGACGGGATGCGGGCCATGCGCCACTTCATGGCCGGGTTCTTCCTCGTGTTCTCGTTCTTCAAGCTGCTGGACGTACCGGCGTTCGCCCTCTCGTACAGCAGCTACGACATCGTGGCCCGCCGCTGGCTGGGCTACGGCTACGTCTACCCGTTCATCGAGTTGGGCCTCGGGGCGGCGTACCTCGCCAACTTCCAGCCGGTCGTCACCAACGCCGCCACCCTCGCCGTGATGGGCGTCAGCACGGTCGGCGTGGTGCAAAGCCTGCTCGCGCGGCGGAAGATTCGCTGCGCCTGTCTGGGGGCGGTGTTCAACCTGCCGATGAGCGCCGTCACGCTGGTAGAGGATGTCCTCATGGTTGGCATGGCCGCTGTCGCGCTGGCTCAACTCACGATCCATGCGTAACGGAACCGAGGTGATCGGCCCCGCTCCATTCTGCGGGACTTGTCGTTGAAGGGTCAGGTGCAGCGATGTCCTTGTTGCGATTCGATGCGACGACGAGCGATTGGGTGATCTTCGCGCCCGAGCGGGCACGCCGTCCGCACGCGCGCGCTCCAGCGGCGGTGGAAGGCGGGCCTGCTCCGTTCGCCCCCGGGTCATGTCCATTTTGCCCCGGTAACGAGCACCTGACCGGCCCGGAAATCTACGCGCTGCGAGGCACGGGGGCGTCCAACGCCCCCGGCTGGCAAACACGTGTCATCGCCAACAAGTTCCCGGCGCTGCGGATCGAAGAGGACCACCGCCGCTACGAAGAAGGCACGCTATTCCGGTTCATGGGTGGGTGCGGGGCGCACGAGGTCATCGTCGAATCGCCCGACCATGATCGACTTCTGGCCCACCAGTCGGTCGAGCAGGTCGAGGCGGTGCTGCGGACGTTGCAGGCCCGCTTCAACGACCTCCTGCGCGATGCCCGCTTCCAGACGATCATCCTCTTCCAGAACCCCGGAGAGACAGCGGGGACATCGCTCCACCACCCGCACTGGCAACTCATCGCCACGCCGGTCGTGCCTCGGCTCCTGCGGCTGAAGCACGCGGTCGCCACGGACTACTTCGACCAGACCGGCAACTGCCTCTACTGCGTGCTGTTGGCGGACGAACTGGCCTTCGGCGAGCGTATCGTGGCGCAGAACGACCACTTCGCCGCCGTGATGCCCTACGCCGCGCACGCCCCGTTCGAGACGTGGATTCTCCCGAAAGAGCATCAGTCTTCGTTCGGCTGGATGCCTTCGGAGCGGCTGCGACCGTTGGCGGGAATCCTCAAGACCGTGCTTCTGAAGTTCGACCTCGGCCTCGACAACCCCGATTTCAACCTGACCATCAACACCGTGCCACGGGGCGACGAGGACAAGAAGTATTTCCTTTGGCACATCGAAATCGTGCCGCGCTTGACCCGCACGGCGGGGTTCGAGTTGGGCAGCGGCATGACCATCAACACCGTTCTTCCCGAAGACGCGGCCCGCTCGCTGCGCGAGGTGGAGACCACATGAACGGTCGCGCTCCTCCCTATACTCTGACTGAGGAAGAAGTGGTGAATGCCTTCGCAGGCGACCCGGAACGCGGTCTGCGCAGCGATCAGGTTGCCGCGTTGCTGGAGCAACACGGTTTCAATCTACTGGCCGAGGCACCACCGCCCCCGCTGTGGCGGAAGTTCTTGGCGCAGTTCACCGATCTGGTGATCTGGATTCTGATCGTGGCGGCGGTCCTCTCCGGGCTGCTCGGGGAGTGGCCCGATGCCGTAGCCATCCTCGCCATCGTCCTCCTCAACGGGCTGCTCGGTTTCTATCAGGAAGCCAGCGCCGAACAAGCCCTCGCCGCCTTGCAAAAGCTCTCGGCCCCATTCGCCAGAGCGATCCGTGACGGGGTACTCCAATCGTTACCGGCCCGTGATCTCGTTCCCGGCGACCTCCTCGAACTGGAGGCCGGGGACAACATCCCCGCCGACGCGCGGATCATTCAAGCCTTTGGATTCCGCGTGCAGGAAGCGGCCCTCACCGGCGAGTCGGCCCCCGTCGAGAAAGATGCAGGAGCCGTGTTGGGAGCCGCCACGCCGCTCGGCGACCGTCGCAACATGGCCTACAAGGGCACCGTCGCGGCGGCTGGCAAGGCGAGGGCCGTCGTCGTCGCCACGGGCATGAACACGGAGTTGGGACGCATCGCCGGGCTGCTCCAACGGTATGAGCCGGAGTCTACTCCCCTGCAACGGCGGCTTGCCGAACTCGGCAAGGCGTTGATCGTGGCTTGCTTGGTCATCGTCGGCCTGATCTTCTCCCTCCAGATGGTTCGAGGCGGCAGTCTGGTGGAGGTCTTCCTGTTGTCGGTCAGCCTCGCGGTCGCCGCCGTCCCCGAAGGGCTTCCGGCAGTCGTCACGATGGCGCTGGCACTCGGTCTTCAGCGGATGGTAAAACGCAACGCCCTGATCCGCAAGTTGCCCAGCGTGGAGACGCTGGGTTCCGTGACGGTGATCTGCTCCGACAAGACCGGCACCCTGACGCGGAACGAGATGACGGTGCGGGAGGTCGTAGCGGGCGGCGAGCGGTTCCTCGTCACGGGGGTCGGCTACGCGCCCCGTGGTGAGTTCCTCCGAGTGGAGGGCGGGCTTGGGGAGACACTTGGCGAGACCCGATCAGTCGTCGATCCACGCACCTGTGCCGACCTGCTCCACGTCCTGACCATCGGCCTTCGTTGCAACCACGCCAAGGTGAACCCGCAGGGCAACGGGAGTGAGGTCTGGGAGGTCGTCGGCGACCCCACGGAGGGGGCTTTGGTCGTCGCGGCACTCAAGGCACGTCTGGATGCCGACCCGCCCGAAGAGCGGGTGATTCACGAAATCCCGTTCGACTCCGAGCGGAAGGCGATGTCGGTGGTCGTGCGAAACCCACAAGGTTCGCTCCTGCTGTACACCAAAGGCGCGCCGGAGGTCATTCTTGGAAAATGTTTGGCGGAACAGAGGGCAGGCGAGGTCGAAGCGCTGACGGCTGATCGCCGCAACCAGATCGTGCAGCAGAGCGCGGCGATGGCTTCCCGCGCCCTGCGCGTCCTCGGGCTGGCGTATCGGGAGCTACGGTCTGATGGGCCGACTGCCTACGAGGAACGGGATCTGATCTTCGCCGGGCTGGTGGGGATGATCGACCCGCCCCGCGAAGAGGCCAAGGAAGCAGTACAGAGGTGCCACGCGGCGGGCATCCGTCCGGTCATGATTACAGGCGACCACCCGGCTACGGCGTTGGCAATCGCACGCGAACTGCGGATCGCCGCCGCCGTAGATCACGCCGTTACCGGCCAAGAACTGAACGCCATGTCCGACGACCAGTTGGCCGAGCGTGTCGAGCAGATTCCGGTCTATGCGCGGGTCTCGGCGGAGCACAAGCTCCGGGTCGTTCAGGCGTGGAAGCGCAAGGGGCAGGTTGTCGCCATGACGGGTGACGGCGTGAACGACGTCCCCGCCGTCAAAGAGGCGGACATCGGCATTGGGATGGGCGTGGGCGGGGCCGAGGGGACCAAGGAAGCGTCGGCGATGGTCCTGACCGACGACAACTTCGCTTCCATCGTGAACGCCGTCGAGGAGGGCCGGTGCATCTTCGACAACATCCAGAAGTTCCTGCACTACCTGTTGGCGGGCAACATCGGCCTCGTCCTCTTCGTGATCGTGGCTGTGTTGACCGGGTGGCCGTTCCCGCTGACCACGATCCAAATCCTCTGGATCAACCTCGTTACCAACGGCTTGCCCGCGCTGGCGCTTGGGATGGAGCCACCGGAACGGGACTTGATGCGCCGCCCGCCCCGCCCACCGCACGAACCCGTGATCGGAATCCGCCGCGCCCTTCTGTTGCTCGCCCACGGAGCGCTCCTTGCGACCGTCATGGCGATTGGGTTTGCCGTGACGTATGCAGGGGAACCGGCCAACCTGCCCCGCGCCCGGACGGTCACTTTCTGCATCGTCTCCTACGCCTTCATTCTCTTTTCGTTCGCCTGCCGTAGCCAACGCTTCACCATGCCCGAACTGGGGTTGTTTACCAACCCTCCCTTGCTGGGGGCCGTGGGCGTCTCCGTCTTGCTGCAATTGAGCGTCGTGATGCTCCCCTTCGCCCGCCCCTTCTTCGAGTCGGCGCAGCACTTCGCTTGGGAATGGGCGCTAGTCTTCGCGTTGGCGTTCGCCCCGGTTACGGTCGTCGAGGTTCTGAAAATCATCAACCGTCGCGCTCAGCGGGGGTAGTTGCCGTGGTGTGAGTTCGCCGGAGGAGTGGATCATGTTCAATCGCTGGGTACTCGTGAAGGCGACGGTTGGCGTTGCCGTCGTCGCCGGGTTGATCGTCGCCGTCCTCTACTGGCCGGAGCGGGCCTCGCAGGGCACCACCGGCAGCGAATGGACGTGCTCCATGCACCCGCAAATCCGGCAGGACAAGCCCGGCTCGTGCCCCATCTGCGGCATGGACCTGATCCCGGTGGCCCAGTTGTCACAACTGGCCGAGTTGGAGAAACGGGCGGGTATCGAGACGGAGCCGGTGAAGCACCGCGAGCTTTTCAAGGAAGTCAGGGCGGTCGGCAAGCTCGACTACAACGAGGGCCGGGTGGCCTACATCGCCGCTCGCATCGCCGGTCGGGTAGACCGCATCTACGCCGACTTCACGGGCATTCAGGTCAAGAAAAACGACCATCTAGTGGACATCTACAGCCCGGAACTCTTCATCGCCCAAGGCGAGTTGCTGAGGAGCCTCGAAGCCTTCGAGAAGGCGGCGGGCGACCGTTCCTTCGCCCAAGTCAATTTGGAGGCGGCGAGGACGAAACTCGACCTCTTGGGCATCCTGCCGGACCAGATCAAGGAGATCGAGAAGTCCCGCAAGCCCCAGAGGCACTTGACGATCTACGCCCCGTTGGGGGGCACGATCATCGAGAAGAACGTCCGCGCCGGGCAGTACCTCAAAGAAGGCGACATGCTCTACCGCATCGCCGACCTCGACCCCATTTGGCTCTTTCTGGACATCTATGAACCCGACCTGCAATGGGTGCGGTACGGCCAGTCGGTCGAGGTGTCCCTCGAAGCGTACCCAGCGGAGACCTTTCGCGGGGTCGTGACCTTCATCGACCCCTACCTCGACGACAAGACTCGTGCCGTCAAGGTCCGGGTCAACCTGAAGAACCCGGAGCGCCGCCTGAAACCGGCCATGTACGCCTCGGCCCGCGTCCGGGTGCGCCTGCTGCCGGACGGGTCGCCCGAGCCGACCGGACTGGAGGGTAAGTTCATTTGCCCGATGCACCCCGAGGTCGTGCAGGAGAAGCTCGGACGCTGCCCCGTCTGCGAAATGCAACTGGAGCGGGTGCCGGATACCCGGCGTCAGCCGCCCAAGCCGAAAGAGGAGCAGAAACACGAGGGCCATGAACACGAAGGCCACGCTGGGAAAGAAGCGGCCAAGAAGCCCAGCGGCATCCTTGCCCTTCGCGCCACCGCCGTCCTCGACACGGGCCGACGCAAGA
>CALLZJ010000449.1 GCA_937858435.1 uncultured bacterium | reverse complement strand
AGATAACTCGGGTAGGTGATCTGTGCCTCCCAGAAGGCGGTGGCGTCCTGGGTCGTGGACCCTCCCACGCAGACGATCCGCAGCACGCGGCGGCCGCGGGGGTCGATCACCTGCTCCGGCGCCTTCATGCGGCTGGCCCAATCGGTGACCGCCCCGCGGAAGAGCAGCAGCGGATTGCCGAGCTGGGTCCGCTGCTGGGCCGAGTAGGCCGGGTCCCACCAGAACTCCAGCCCGCGCCAGGCCCAGTCATACGTGCGAAAGCCCAGCTCCAGCAGCCCGAGCATGAGCAGCGTGGTCACGCTGGCCAGCAGCAGCTTGCGCAGCAGGGTCGGACGGGCACGCGGCATCGACATGCAAGGGCTCCACGAGATCGCCGCGCCGACGCCTCGGTCGCGGAGGGGCCAGCCGAATGGGGGCTGGCGGGGGGTCCCCGCCAGCCGGACCGACCGGTCGGCCTAGAACAGCGTGTAGATGAACGGAGCCAGGGGTGTGGAGGACAGGAAGATGAGCCCGCCCAGTAGCCCCAGCAGGAGCATGATCGGCAGCAGCCACCACTTCTTATTGTGGGCGAGAAACTGCCAAAACTCGGATGCCAGGCCCGGTTCGGTCTCGGAAAGGGCCGCCTCGAAGCGGCTCGGATCGGACGGTCGGATCGGCATCCCCGACGGCTGCGTCGGCTTGGTCGTCGCGGACATGGCTTCCTCCTTGAAGGCCACCAGCGGGGCCGCATGGTAGTCGCACAGGTCGGTTGCACGCAAGGTCAGTCTGGGACTGGCTTTCCTAACTTGCCCGGCTTCTCGGTTCATGGTCGATTTCCGGTGGTTCTGGGCTCCGCCTGGGGGTTGCCACGCGCCGCCAGGTGCCGCCAGAGGTTCGCCACGCATGGCCAGGGGCGCTCCAGAGAGGTTCCCGGGGGGTCTTGGTGGTGTTTCGAGGGGCTCGCCAAGCATCGTCGGGGGTTCGCCACGCATGGCCAGAGGTGTTCCAGAGAGGTTCCAGGGGTGCGTTGGCTCGTTAGGGCTCCGATGGCCCAGGATCAACTGCCGGGCTCTGAGTGGGAACTACCGAAAAGCACACGCCCTCCGCGCGCACCTTCATCGCCGCAATTGAAGAGGACTCCACCACGTTAACACGTCCGATGACCATCCGCATCGTCGGTTGTGGCGGTTGGCGGCGAGGGCGTCACAGCCGGTCGAGGTCGTCGACGCGGGGCAGGTCGTCGAGGCTGGTCAGGTTGAACAGCTCCAGGAAGCGCGGCGTGGTTTCGTAGTAACCCTCGGCCAGCGCTGGCGTGGCGATGCCGTCGGCACTCGCCCCCTGCCGTAGGGCGATGAGGCCGCGCTTGAGCAACTGCCGGAGCACTGGGCCCGCCTCCTGGCCGCGCAGACTATCGACTTCCGTCTTGGTCACGGGCTGGCGAAAGGCGACCACGGCCAGCGTCTCGACGGCGGCCGGCGTTTGCCGGGCCTCCTTTTCGCCGCCGTAGAGTTTCTCCCGCACGGGCCGATGGCGGGGCCGCAGAGCCAGGCGATAACCGGCGTCACGCCGCTCGATCGTGTAGGGACGACCCTGGCGGCGATAGGTGCGATTGAGTCCTTCGATCAGCTCCTGGAAATGAGCAGGGCTCAGGCCGCGGATGGCCTGGGCGGCCTCGGCCGGCGTGACGGGCTCGGGAGCGACGAAGAGCACGGCCTCGAGGAGCCGCTCGGGGGTTGGCGTCCAGGCCGGGTTCGTCGCGGCCGCCTCGGGGCGGGGCGGGGCCGGGGCCGCGCTCTCCTCGGGGAGCCCTACCCAGTCGGCGGGCGGCAGCACGTCCTCTTGCCAGGTCGAAGCCAGGAGCGGTTCGCTCATCGGGAGGCAGTCTCCAGGGCGGCGGTGGTTTGGTCGAGCCAGCGGGCCCAGTCGGCACGAGACTGGCGCGGCGGGGCAAAGTCATCCTCGGGCAGATCGGCGAGCAGGCGCTGCAGCCGTCCCAGTGTCGCCCGGGTGTCATTGAAACGCTGCAGAGCCAACTGGCAGAGCGCGAGTTGCCGCAAGGCCTTGGCGCCGTCGAGATGTTGGCCGCATTCGAGCACCAGGGTTTCGAAGACCTGGGCGGCCGCGCCCGGCTGTTCGAGCAACAGCAGGGCGTCCCCCATGCCGAAGCGGCTGGCCCGGACGAGTGCTTCCAGTTCGGGGGTCAGCTTCTGGCCGCCGATCCGCGCATTGAAATGCTGGAAGCGTTCGAGTGCGGAGCTGAGCCAGTTCCGGCGCTGCTGTTCGTAGTACTCCCGGGCACTGTCGGACTTGGCATCGCGGCCGCCGGATCGGCCAAGCTGCAGGGCGGCCTGGAGCAGGGCATCGCCCCACCAGAACTCGGCGTCCAGCGCTTCGGGGTGATCGGGGTGCCAGCGTACGGCCGATTCGAGAGCGACCGCGGCTTCGGCGAAGCGTCCTTGCCAATAAAGCACGTAGCCCAGGGCGAAGCGGGCCTGCCGCATCTCGGCCGGCTCCGGGAGCGTGGCGGGCGCGGTCAGGATGGCCCGCAAGGCCGACTCGGCATGCACATAGTTCTTCAGTTCGATGTAGATGAGGGCTTGCAAGTAGCGGGCCCGGAGTTCGAGCGGACCGGCATGGGGCAGGGCCTCGGCGAGAACCTGCAGCGCCCGGGCCCGCAGTCCTTGCGCCTGCAGTGCCTCCGCCAAACCGATCAGGGCTTCCGAGCGGCGGCGCGGCGGCGGGTCCTGGGCCAGGCACATTTCGAGCAGCGTCGCGGCCCGGGGGTAGTTCTGAGCCCGGAGCAAATTCTCCGCGGCCAGCCAGTTCCATTCCCGCCGCTGCGACTCGGATGCGGCGGCCAGGGAAGCGGCTTCCTCGAAGGCGGCGGCGGCGGCGCGGAAACGGGTACGGGCATCGGCGAGCCGATCGGGGCTGCCATTCTCCGCGAGCTTCAGGGCCGCCCGCCCCGCAGCCTGCCAGGCCTGACCTTGCCGTTCGAGCGCCACTCCGGGCGGCAACCAGAGTCGGGCCGACTCGGCCAACTGGGCGGCTTCTGAGTGGCGGCTGCGCTGCATCCAGGAACGCCAGGTCGTCTCCCAGGCATCGAGCACGTCGGCGAGCATGAGGAAAGGTTGATCCCACACGGCCGGGGGCGGCTCGGCGAGGATGCTCGACCACATCTCCAGGGCGGCCTCATCGTCCCGGTCGACCAGCAAGGCCCCAAGTCGGACCCGGGCGGCGAAGCGGGCGGGTGAGCCTTCATGAGCCGCGGCCGCGGCCCGCCACTGGCGTTCGGCCTCGTCGAGCTGCCGCAGCTCCAGGCAGCAGCGGCCCAGTTGATACTGCAAGCGCGGCAGCTCATGGGCCGCCGCCGAGGCCACCAGTTCCCGCAGCACGGCGGCGGCGGCGGCGTAGTCCCGTTCGCGGAGGAGGCAGTCGGCGAGCAGTCGCTGGGCGGCCGGTCCCCGGGGGGCCGTGGGCGGGATGCGCGTTGCCACCTGCCGGGCCTCGGTCAGCCGGTCCAGGAGGAACAACTGTTCGGCGAGCCGGTAGCGGTATTCGTTCGGGTCGGTGACCTGGGGCAACATGAGCAGGCGCTCCCAGGCCCGGGCGGCGGCCAGGCGGTCGGGCGGGTCGCGGCGTAGATGTTGTTCGGCGAGCAGTTCCAGGGCTCGGGCCCGATCGCGGGTCATGCCGGCGGCGGCCGACTCCAAGAGAGGGGCAATGCGTTCCGGGGCGGCCCCCGTTTCGATCTGGGACTTGGCCAGAAGAAAGGCCCAGCGTGGCCGGTGTGCGCTCGGCAGCGGCAATTGGCCAGCGTGTTCGAGCTCCGATCGGGCTCGGCGCCAGGCAGCGGCGGCGGTGTCGGTGCCGGCCTCGGCCAGCTCGGCCCGGCGGGCAAAGGCCAACCCGTGCAGGAAGCGAAGCTCGGCGTGCTGCTCCGGCGTGGCGGCGTCGAGCGGCTCGAGGGCCTGGAGCGTCTCCAGGAGTTGGTCCGGCGTGCCGGCTTCCTCCAGGCTCCAGGCCTGCTTCAGCCGCTGGGCCAGGAGTTCGGTTGGCCCCGGGAGCTTGGGCTTGGGCCAGAGCAGCACCGCGAGGAAGGCGCCCAGGCCGATCACGAAGATCGGCACCTGCCACCAGCGATACCAGGGCTGGGAAGGGGCGGCACGGGTCATGCGGCCAGCCCTCCCACCCGGACGGCCGGGGGCCGCGGCTGGACCTGGGTCCGGACGGTGGCCGACTCTTGCCGATGCGGTCGGGCTGTGAGGTCGAAGAGGCCGAAGACTTCCTCCTCGGACATGCCGAGCGAGGGCGTGACGCCGTCGCCGATCAACTCGGCGAAGAGCTGCCGCTTGCGTTCGAGGACGGCACAGATGCGGCTCTCGATGGTGCCGGGCGTGACGAAGCGGGTGACAAGCACGGGGTCTTTCTGACCGATGCGGTGGGCGCGGTTGATCGCCTGGTCCTCGACGGCGGGGTTCCACCAGCGGTCGAAGAGGAAGACGTAATTGGCGAACTGGAGATTGAGGCCGACGCTGCCCGTGCCATAGCTCATGAGCAGAAGGTGGCAGTCGGGGTCGTCCCGGAAGCGCTCGAGGACGGCTGGGCGGGCGCGGCTGGGCACCCGACCATGGAACTGGAGCGGACCAAACTCCGCGAGTCGGCCCGCGAGAATCTCCAGGGGCTCGACCCACTGGGAGAAGAGGATCGCCTTGCGGCCGCTGGCGGCGACCTCGGCCAAGTCGGCCTGGAGCTGGTCGAGCTTGCCGCTCTGCCCGGTGAGCGGATCGAAGTTGCAGATCTGCTTGAGCCGCAGAACCAGCTCGAAGACGTGCTGGATGGTGATCGTATCGCCCAGGTTATTGAGATGGACGACCCCCTCGGTCTCGGCGAGTTCGTAGCGGGCGCGCTGCTCCGGGGTCAGTTCGACGTAGGCGTCGCGGACCAGCTTGGGGGGCATGTCGGCGATCACGTCTTCCTTCACCCGCCGCAGGAGGAAGCCGTGGGTCAGGTCGGGCAGCTTCTTGACCGGCGTCTCGGGGGGCACGTGGTCCGGTTTGATAAAGGCGAAGAGGTTGATCAGATCCTCGGGGCGGTTCTCGATGGGCGTGCCGGTCAGGGCCCAACTGCGTTGGCGGCGGATGGCCCGGGCCGCCTGGGCCGTCTTGCTGCCGTGGTTCTTGATCCGCTGGGCCTCGTCGAGGATGACCAGATCGAAGGCGACGCCGGCGGCGGGGTCGGCGAGCAGGGCTTGATCGCGGGTTAGCACTTCGTAGTTGACCAGCTTGACCGGGCTGGGGGCGCGGGTCCAAAGGAAGCGGCGGTGGGCGGTCGAGCCGGCGATCACTTCAAAGGGAATATCCTCGCCCCAGGCCCGGAGCTCACGGCCCCAGTTGGGAACGAGTGGCTTGGGGCAGACGATGAGGCAGGAGCGGACGAGCCCGGCGTGCAAGAGCAGCCGCAGGGCGACGATGGTCTGCATGGTCTTGCCCAGGCCCATCTCGTCGGCAAGCAGGGCTGAGTGACGCGGCATGAGGAAGGCGATCCCTTCGAGCTGATAGCGGAAGGGCTCGAAGGGGAGCGTGATCCGCTTGCCGGTGAAGAGATGCTCGAGCGGCGGCTGCAGGAGCATGAGCAGCCGTTCGCGGAGGAGGACCGCATCGGGTGACGGAGCCAGGCGCGTCCGGCGGCTGACCTTCGGAGTGAGGGACGCGGCGGGTGATGACGCTCGGACGGATTCGTGGGCTGCCGGCGCTGTCTCGGACGCGGCCGGAGGCCGGACTTCGAGCGGCGTCGGGAAGGTCCAGCCGGTGGTCTGAACGGCGAGGTTGAGGCTGCCTCCCCAGGAGCGAACCCAGGGGGTCTCGTCGGCGAGGCGGGCGGTGTGGACGCGGACGGCCAGGGGCGGCAAGGGCCAGGCGCGGCTGGTGAGGACGGCATCGGTGAGCAGCGGCTCGGCGCGGACGCTGGGCGGGGGCACGGCCGCCCGGGGGGCAGCCTGTGCCAGGAGATTGCGACCGATGGCCGGCATGGCCAGCGGCAGCGCGGATGCCTCGTGCCCTCGTTCTGTCATCTCCCCCTCAGGCGCAGCGTCTCAGGCGGCAGTCCGTTTACGGGCCTCGGTCAGGGCTTCGCGGATGCGGTCGAACGGCTCGAGCAAGTCGCTCCCGGCCAGGGACTCCAGGTGGCGGGCCAGGGCGTGCCGATCGTCGGGAAAGGCGGCATGCACCTCGACGCTGAAGCGCTCCGGACCGTCCGCGGCCGGGCCCTGGGCCTCCGGCGTCGGCGCGGTCGACTGGACCCACCCCACGGGCCAGGCGGTATGACGGCGCAGCTCGAGCAACTCCGCGGCGTTGACCAGGATCAGGCTGAGCGGCGTGGCCGCCTTGTCGAGCAGGGCCTTGCCCAGCACGTCGGCGAACAGGTGCGGCCGCAACGTCGCCCCGTACAGAATCTGGTGCACGCGCGTGGGTTGCAGCGGCGTGGTCAGCCGGAACTCCAGCGGTCGCCCCCAACCATTTGTGACGAGCAGCCCCCCTTGGTACCCCTGTGGATCGTGGACAACGGCCAGAAAGCCTAAGTGCAACGCGGCTTCCAAGATGCCCCCTTCCCGCAAGGTGATGGCACAGCCCTCCCCCAGCCGCCACGGACCGCGGCCCGGGCTATCTTTCCTATTCGACCGCTAGATTCGACCGACTTGACCCGAAGCACCAGGCATCAGGGGCGACGGCAGCTTGGCCGGGACTGGCGAGTCTGGGCAAACCGGGCACGGTCGGGCCGGCCCCGGTTCGGCCCCCAGACTGGTGGGCCAACGGACTAGCCAGGGGCGTGGAATTGCGGAAAGATTCAAGGTTCGGCTCTGGACCTGGCTTTCGCGGAACCTCATAATAGACAGTTCAGCACGCCCAGGTTGCCGCTGCTCGTCGTTTGTGGGAACTCCGTCACCGAGCCGCCGGACGAACGTTCATCTCCTTGTGCTTGGGCATCCGTGCGTCCAGTGGAACGTCTGCCATGTCGACTGCGACTCAACCCGCCGCTCCCGTTTACTTCGTTCGCACTCCTAGCGCCAAACCGACTCTAAGTAGCCGGATGATCCTGGCCTTGGCGATCATGGCCGGGGCCTTTGGGCCCATGATCTTCGCCCATGCCAAGCTGCTTTCAAGCAAACCGCACTACGAGTTCTTCCCCGTCGTCTACATCGGTGCGGCCCTGCTGGCCTGGACCAACTCCAAGCGGCTGGGCGCCCTGCAGCCCGGGGCCTATCCCAAGATCTCCTATGCCCTGGCGACGCTGTCATTCCTCCTGCTCTTCTTCGCCACCCTGTACGACTCGGCGGTGGTCGGCTTCGTCGGCTTCCTCATCGCCTTGCAGGCCTTCGTCTACCACTTTGGCGGCTGGTTGTTCGTCAAGCGCATGTTCCCGGCTTGGCTCTTCTTGCTCGTGGCCGTGCCCCCGCCCCGCGGCCTGGACCGCGACCTCATCATCTGGCTGCAGAAGGTGACGGCCAAGTGGAGTTCGGTCATTCTCGACCTGTTCGGCGTGCTCCATTCCATGTCGGGCAACGTCGTCCAGGTGCCGGGCCGCCAGCTCATGGTGGAAGAAGCGTGCAGCGGCATCCACTCGCTGTTCGCCACGCTGGTCTTCTCGCTGTTCTTGATTCTCTGGTCGAAGCGGTCGTGGCTGCATGGCATCCTGCTGCTGGCCGGCGGCCTGGGCTGGGTGCTCGTGGGCAATCTCGCCCGGGTGGTCGCCATCGCCTACGCCCAAGTCAACATGAGCCCGCGCATCGACCTGACCACGGGCTGGCGCCACGACGCCCTGGGCTTCTTCATCTTTGGCATCCTCATGCTCCTGGTCCTGAGCCTGGACCGGCTGTTGCTCTTCCTGCTCGCGTCGCTCTCCTCGCTGTCGCTGTGGCGGCGGGCGGTGGCCAAGAATCGCATCCTGGAGTCGCAGGTCGAACTCATGTCCGGGAATCGCGACCTGGGCAAGACGCGCTGGCCCTCGCCGGAAAGAACCTGGATCGCTTCCTACCCCGCACTGGTCGGCTTCGGCGTGATCGCCCTGGCCAACTTCTCGCTCATTGGCCTGGGCGCTTTCGAGACGACCCCGCTCTCCGCCGAGATCCTCAAGGATGCCTTCGTCAAACTCGATGAGAACTTCCTGCCCGCCAACTACCGCGGCTGGCAGCGATTCGCCTTCGAGACGCAGCAGCGCAAGCACGGCGACATCAACGGCGACTATTCCCGCGTCTGGCGCTACCGGCTCGGCGAGATGGGGGCCGTCATCTCCCTCGACTATGCCTGGACCGGCTGGCACGACCTGCAAGTCTGCTACGTCGCCACCGGCTGGAACATCGACGAACGCATCGAACGCGCCTTCCCCACCCCGGGGCGGGAAATCCCCGATCACATTGTCGAGCTGCGGATGAGCAAGG
>CALLZJ010000448.1 GCA_937858435.1 uncultured bacterium | reverse complement strand
GGACTGGCAACCGCGGCCGCCCACCGGCGCGCAGGCCCCGGTCTGAGCGCCGTCCTTCTGCGTTTCCTCGGAATGCAGTACCATGACGAAGAAGACAGTGCCATCACCCAAGATCAGCCTCCGGCTCGGTCCGATTCCAGAGGTGACCATGATTCGTCTACTCATCGCCGGCCTGATTCCATTCGCCGCCGCCCTCTGGGCCCAGCCCGAAGAGCCCAAGCCGGCACCGGCCCCGCTTGCCATCGTCGACGTTACGGTCATTGACGGCAGCAGCCCCGAGCCACGCCCCGGACAGACGGTCGTGATCGAGGGCGGCCGCATCGTCGCCGTGGGCCCGAAGGCCCAGGTGCAGGTGCCTCCCGCCGCGACGACCGTCGTCGCCACAGGCCAGTACCTGATCCCGGGCCTCTGGGACATGCACGTCCACGTGGCCGGCCCCGACTACTTCACGCTGTTCGTCGCCAACGGCGTGACCGGCGTCCGGGAGATGCACAACTTCTTCCCCGACGGACTCGTCGGACAGCGGCGGTCGATCCAGGCAGGCAGGCTGCTCGGCCCCGACCTCCGCATCGCCTATTCCCTGGTGGATGGGCCGGACCCCGTCTGGCCCGGCTCACTGGTGGCCAAGGACCCGGAGGAAGCGCGGGCCCTCGTGCGGCGGCTGAAGGAGAAAGGGGCCGACTTCGTGAAGGCTTACACCAAGCTCAGCCCCGAGACCTACCGAGCCCTGGCGGCGGAAGCCCAGGCCGTGGGGTTACCCATCCTGGGTCACGTGCCGGAGAGCGTGAGCGCGGCCGAGGCGGCCCAGCTTGGCCACCGCACCATGGAGCATCTCTACGGCATCGCCGTCGCCACCTCCAGCCAAGAAGAAGCACTGCGGGCCGAGCTGACCCGGATCATGAGCCTCTCGGGGCGCGAGGCCTTCCGCCCCCTGGCCGAACTCTGGCTGCGGGCGGCGGCCAGCCACGATGACGCCAAGCGCGACGCCCTCTTCGAGCTGTTCCGAGAGAAGGGCGTCTACCACTGCCCGACGCTGACGGTGCTCCGGTCCATGGCCTCGCTGGACAATCCCGAATTCCTGGCCGACCCGCGGGTGAAGTACATGCCGCCCTACATCCTGAGCACCTGGAAGCGTCCCGGGGGTGGGGCGCCCGCCATGCGCAAGCTCAACGAGTTTCACTTCCGCATGGTCCGGGCCTTGCACGCAGCCGGCGTGCCGATCCTGGCCGGCACGGACTGCACGAACCCCTACGTCTTCCCGGGCTTCAGTCTGCACGACGAACTGGAACTTTTGGTCGAGCATGGGCTCTCACCGCACGAGGCGCTGCGGGCGGCGACGAGCCAGGCCGTCCGCAGTCTGGGCATCGAGCAGGAGGTGGGCGCGGTCGCCGTCGGTCAGCGTGCTGACCTGGTGCTACTGGAGGCCGACCCGCTGACTGACATCCGTCACACCCGCCGCATCGCCGCTGTCATCCTCCGGGGTCAGCATCTGGAGCGGTCGCGGCTGGACGAACTACTGGCCCAGGTGGCGGCCAAGTTCGGTCCCAAGGAATGAGCCAAGGACGAAGCTCTGGCCCAACGTCGAGGCAGCAGATCATTTACTCGGGCCCGGCCAGGGGTTAATCTGGTGTCGGAGACCCTTCCTGGTTCACGGAGTGTCGCACCATGCGTTGGTTGACCTGGACGGCCGTGCTGCTCATGACCACCGCGGTCTGGGCCCACGCCCACCGGAGCACGGAGGAAGACCCGCTTGTCGGCGTCTGGACGCTGGAGACCTTGGAAGTGAACGGCGAGCCGCAGGCCGTGGCGGGCATCGTCTTCGAGTGCAAGCCTGGCACCTACACGCTCAAGGCCGGCGATCAACTCATCGAGGCCGGCAAGTACAAGCTCGATGCCAAGGCCGATCCCAAGACCATCGACCTCGAGATCACCGAGGGCGACGACAAGGGTAAGAAGCAGCTCGGCATCTGGAAGAAGGACGGCGCGGCGCTGGTGCTTTGCTTCGGCTTCCCCGCCGCCGACGTGCGACCCAAGGAGTTCACCGCGGCCAAGGATTCGAATCAGATCATGGCGCGACTCAAGAAGAAGGCGAACTAAGCCGTGCCGACCAGCCGCCCCGCCTGGCCCCCATCTCAAGGTGAAGTCATGCATCCGACCTGGGCCGAGCGTTACTACCGGGCCATCGACGCGGTCCACGAGGCCGGCCGGCATGCCCTGGAGTATTTCGACCGGCCCGTGCATGTCGAGTGGAAGGACAACGCCAGCCCGGTCACCGTCGCCGACCGCGAAGCCGAAATGGTCCTGCGCAACGCCCTCATCGGCCGCTTCACCACCGACGGCTTCCTGGGCGAGGAGTTCGGCGAGAAGCCCGGCACCTCTGGCTTCCGCTGGATCATCGACCCCATCGACGGCACGCGCAACTTCGTGCGCGGCATCCCGCTCTGGGGCACGCTCGTCGGGCTGGAGTACGATGGCGAACCTATCGCTGGCATCTGCTACTTCCCCGCCCTGCACCAGACCTTCCGGGCCCTGCGCGGCGACGGCGCTTACCGCGACGGCCGCAAGATTCACGTCTCCACCATCGCCAAGCTGGCCGACAGCCAGGTCTTTTACTCAGGTCTGGGCTGGCTGATGGCCGGGCCTGTCAAGCCGGGCTTCCTTGAACTCGTCGAGCAGACCCAGCGGCAGCGGGGCATCGGCGACTGCTACGCCTTCGCTCTGGTCGCGCAGGGGGCCGGCGAATGCATGGTCGAGTATGGCGTGCATCCCTGGGATGTGGCCGCCCTCGTGCCCATCATCGAGGAGGCGGGCGGCATGGTCACCGATTGGGACGGCCATCGCACCATCCAGCGCCCCGACATCCTGGCCAGCAACAAGCTCGTACATCAGGAAGTTCTGGAGTTGCTGCGGCATGACCGCGGCCCCTTCCAGCCCGGGACGATTCAGCGGGGCGACAAAGTGACCTGAGCCAACGGCGGCAGCTAGCGCGCCTGCCCCTGGGCGGTGACCCGGACCTCGGGGCTCCGGGGCAGCGTCGTGTGGACGACGATGGGCGTCTGCCATTCACCCGGCTCGGTTGGCGTCCACTCCAGCAGCACCGTGTGGACGTTGGCAGCGCTGCTGGCAAAGAGCCCCTTCACGGGGCCGTCCCCGTCCACCTGGGTGATGGAGAAGGGCTGATCGCTACGGATGGTGAAGCGGCGTTGGACCCGCTGCCCAACCCGCACCGTGCCGAAGTTGACGGGGTTGGGGGCGGCGGCCACCGCGGGACGGATCGTGGCTTCGACCGCGATCGGCAGCACCGGGTTGGAAGCATCGTTGGTCTTCATCTGCAGATGGAGCTTGAGATCGCCGGCCGGCGCCGTCCCCTTGAGCGTGCACGTCACGCGGTAGCCGACCTGGCCCGAACGCCGGTAAGTCTCGGTGAAGTGAGCCTCGACGTGGGGCTGATCGGCCGTGATCTCTTCGATCTTCCAGGGCTGGGTGCCCGCATATTCCACTTCCAGGACCTGCTCGGCACTGGCCCCCTCGGCCACGACGCCGAACTGGAACTGGCCCGGATTGTAAACCACATCCTGCCGACTGTGAGCGTGGACCAGCAGCGTGACGGGCTTCGAACCCGGACTGACCACCAGTTGCACCGTGACCGTCTTGGCGCCAACGAAGCGGCGGCAGTCGATGGCCACGTCGAGCGTGCCCTCGGCCCCCGGTTCGAGAACGCGCGGCTGCGGCGTGGCGGTCACGCAGTTGCACGAGGCCCGTATGTCGCTGATTTCGATGCGGGTCGAGGTCGGATTGCGCCAGACGAAGCGCTGCACGAGCTGGGCCCCATGCGGCACCATGCCGAAGTCATGCTGCGTCTGGGGCCAGGTCGCGTCGGGAGGCGACTGGGCCGGCAAGGCCAGGTGGACGCTGAGGAGCAAACCGAAAACCAAGGCGGCGCGCATGATTCCCCTTTCGCCTGGGCCCAAGGCTCAGCCGCATACAGTGAACGAGGAGGGGATATACCCGAGAGCCGTTCGGAGAGAAAGAGCAACCGCTGCTCTGCGAAAGCCAGGCAAGTTGGCGGCCAACCCAGATTGGCTAGTTTGCCCGGCCCGGACGGGTGGGACGAGGGCTGTCGCCTTCCGGCACCTGCTGATCGCGGCAGTGCTTGAGCAGGCTGTCGAGGCGGGCGGGCAGCTTGCCGGTGCCGCCGAGCTGCTTCTCCAGATGGGTGAGCGACTCGGTGAGCATGTGGTTGAAGCGGTTGTTGCGCGCGGCATGCAGGCGGGCAAACTCATCTCCCGTGCTCTGCCCAGGGACGAACTCGAACTTGGCGTCCAGGGCCTTGAGCATGGCGTCCCGCCCCGCGGCTGTCTTCTTCTGTTCGACCAGCACGATGGCATGGAGCCATTCACCCAGCGCGCGATAGGGACTGACAACGGCCTTCATCAACTCCTGTGCGAATTGCTCGGCGCGGTCGAGTTGCGGCGGCAGGTTCAGGGCCGGCGGCGGGTAGAGGAAGAGCGCGGCCAATTCAATCCGTCGTTCGAGGCCCCGATTGATCAGGGCAGCGGGATTGGGTGGTCGGGCGCCGCCGGGCCGAGGCGGTGGATCCAGGTCGCTCCGCAGACGGGCCTCCATTTCATCCAGCGAAGCGGGTGCCGTCGGTACGGTGCTGACCTGTTCCGGGCTGATCGGCGCCGGGGTGGGCGTCGTGGCGAAGGTCGGAGCCACGTCGGGGTTGGCACCGGACTTGAGCCACTGTCCCACGAGCCCACCCAGGACAATGGCACCCACTAGCGAGGCGCCGAGAATCCAAGGCACCCAGGCCTGGCGCTTGCGCTCCTCGCGGCGGGGCAAGGCGCGGACGGTGGCCAAGAGCGGGTCGACGGGCGGCTCCGGTGCCCGCAGCTTGCCCGGCGGCGGAGATTCTTCAATGGGCGGGGTCGCTATCGGCCGTGAACCGCTCAGGCCCGAGAGGGCCAGGCCCGCGGCTGAACCGCCCCCGCCCAAGATCGACTCCGAGACCATCTTCAGGTCGCGCAGGAGTTCTCGGGCCGACTGGTAGCGATTTTCCGGCTTCTTGGCCATGAGGCGGGAGACAATGAGGGCCAGATCGCCGGGCACGTCGCTGCGGAAGTGATTGACCGGCGTGGGCTCTTCCTGCACGTGCTTGAAGCCGACCGCGATGGCGGTTTCGCCCATGAATGGGGGCTGGCCGGTGAGCAGATGGTAGCAGGTGGCCCCAAAGGAGTAGAGATCGGTGCGGACGTCGAGGGGCTGGCCCATGACCTGCTCGGGGCTCATGTAGAGCGGCGTGCCCATGGCATGGCCGGTCTGGGTCAGGTTGAGCCCTTCGGCCTGGCCGATGATCCGCGACAGGCCGAAATCGGTGACCTTCACCTCGACCTTGCGGGTGATGAGCAGATTCTCGGGCTTGATGTCGCGATGGATGATGCCGATCTCGGCCGCCCGGGCCAGAGCGCCCGCCACCTGCCGCATGATCGACAGGGCGATGGGCAGCTCGGGGGGCCCCTTGCGGGTCAGGAACTCCTTGAGCGTCCAGCCTTCGACGTACTCCAGGGCCATGTAGAGGATGCCATCTTGTTCGCCGACCGCATAAACCTGCACGATGTTGGGATGGCTGAGCTGGGCGACGGCCTTGGCCTCGGTCTCGAAGCGTTTGCGGGAGACGCCGTCTCGGGCCAGTTCGTGCCGCAGGAGCTTGACGGCCACCCGGCGTTTGAGGGAGATTTGCTCGGCCAGGTAGACCTGCCCCATGCCCCCTTCTCCGAGGCGGCGCTGCAGCATGAAGTCGTTACCGAGCAGGACGCCACTCAGGTCGGCAGGACGACCGTCAGGCAAGGGCGTGGCGGCGGCAGCGCGATTGTCCTTCATCGTGGCCATTTCGCCGGTCCGCCTGGTCGTCGGTCTGAGGACGGAATGAGAGCGGCGCCGGCATCCAAACGGCAGCCGACGAACCTGGGCCTATCTTACATCGAATCCCGAGTGCAAGCAATCATTCCATGGCCCGGCAGCGGCAGTGTCTCAAAGTGAACGACCAGAATCTAAGCGAATCTTCCTTGCCCTTCCCCGGCCCTGACGGCCGTCGGCGCTTGCCGGCCAGCCCCAACCATGCTATTATCTTTTAATTCAAAACAAATTAAAAGTTACTGGAGGATGACCGTGAAGCGCGTGGTGCCTGGACCGTCAAACCGCCACATCATGGCTCGGCTCAAGAAGCCCGAACTCCTGGCCGAGGCTCTGAAGGTCTCGCTGCGCCCCGACGTGGTCGCCTTCGTCGCAAGGGCCAACGATCTGGGCTTTAGCTGGGACGACTGCCGCCATCGGGCCTTCGACCTGGGGCTGGCCCCCGAAGTGCTCTGGCAGTGTGTCAAATTTTCACGGCTCAGCGACCGAATGGAAACTCCGGTGCGCGACCTCCAGGATCGGCCCTTCACCCTGCGGCTGCCCCCAGCCGCTCAGCGCGCCTTGCACGACGTCGATCGCTTTCTGGGGGGCTACCTGGGGCAAGAACTGGGGCCACGCTTCGACACGGAACCCGAGCGGCAGCGCTGGCTCCAGACCTCGCTTCAGGAGGAAGCCCTGACTTCGAGCCTGATCGAAGGGGCGGTGGTCGCGCGCGAAGCCGCCCGCGAGATGCTGCGGGTGGGTCGGCAGCCGCGCGATCTGGGCGAACGCATGGTACTCAACAACTTTCGCACGATCCGCTGGCTCAATGAACATCGCCATGAGCCGCTCACCGTGGGCATGCTGACGGAGATTCAGGCCCAACTCACGGACCAGACCCTGGCCAAGCCGGATGCGGTGGGCCGCCTGCGGCGGCCAAGCGAAGAGATTCAGATCGTCGATGAGGAAGAAAGCGACGTTGTGCATATCCCACCGTCCGCTCGGGTGCTGAAGAAGCGCCTGGAGGCTCTGTGCCGGTTCGCCAACGGTACCGACAACGACCCCGCCTTCATCCACCCCGCGGTGCGGGCGATTATCCTGCACTTCTGGCTCGCCTACGACCATCCCTTCTGCGACGGCAACGGGCGGACCGCTCGGGCCCTCTTTTACTGGTCCATGCTCCGCCAGGGCTATTGGTTGGCCGAGTATCTGTCGATCTCGTCCGTCATCCGCGAACGCCATCGCCAGTACTACCGCGCCTTCGAGCACAGCGAGAAGGACGACAACGATCTGACTTACTTCGTCCTGTTCCACCTGCGGGTCATCACGGAGAGCATCGACCAGTTTCGGCGCTATGTGGAGCGCAAGCAGTCCGAGCGGCTCCAGGCCCTGCCGCCCGCCCTGATCCTCCAGCTCAACCACCGGCAGCAGGCCCTCTTGACCAAGGCCCGCAACGAGCCAGCCACGGTCTTCACCTACACCTCGCATGCTGGGTCGCACGGCATCACCCTGGCCACCGCCCGTACGGACATCCTCGAACTGGAACAACTCGGCTATCTCGTCGCCAATCGCAAGGGCCGACGCTTCACCTTCCATGCGGCCCCCGATCTCGACCGCCGGCTGGAGCGCCCCTGAGCGTCGGCCCGATGCTCTGGACGCCGTTTTCAGTCAGGACTGGAAGTCCAGCGTAGAATGACGGCACGGCGGCCAGTCCGTGGCCGCCGCCCACCCCCTCTTCTCGCCCCTAGATAAGCGAGTGCATCATGCGGCAGCGACTGACCCTGGCCGGTGCGATGGTAGCGATTCTGGGAGGCCTGGTCGGCGTCGGCCAGGCAGCCGACTGGCCCCAGTGGATGGGGCCGCAGCGCGATGGCATCTGGCGCGAGACGGGGCTGGTCGCCTCCTTCCCCGCCGAAGGGCCGAAGGTTCTCTGGCGGCAGCCGGTGGGGATCGGCTATACGGGCCCCGCCGTGGCCGATGGTAAGGTCTATCTCATGGATCGCCGGCGGGCCGTCGACGCGGACGGCAACGAGGTGAAGCCGGACCGGGAAAAGGGCATCCCCGGCGACGAGCGCATTGTCTGCTTCGACGCCAAGTCGGGTCAGCAACTCTGGGAGCACCGCTACGAACGGGCTTACAAGATCTCCTACCCCTTCGGTCCGCGCACTACGCCGCTCGTCGAGGGCCAGCACGTCTGGTGCCTCGGCGCCATGGGCGACCTCTGGTGTCTGGACAAGGACAAAGGCTCGGTCGTTTGGCACAAGGAACTGGCGAAGGAGTACGGCCTCAAGGAGCAGCCTTCACTAGACGATCTGTCGGTCGGCTCGACGCCGATCTGGGGCTATGCGGCCCACCCGCTCATCGACGGCGAACTCCTCTATTGTCTGGTGGGTGGACCGGGCAGCGTGATCGTGGCCTTCGAAAAGAACACGGGCAAGGAAGTCTGGCGGAACCTGACGGCTGGTGAGGTTGGCTACAGCCCGCCGGTCATCCAGACCCTCGCGGGTCGCAAGCAGCTCATCGTCTGGCACAC
>CALLZJ010000447.1 GCA_937858435.1 uncultured bacterium | reverse complement strand
GGCGGCAAGATCAGGCCGAAGCCGATACTGAGGGACTGGCTGAACCAGTGCGGCGGGGCGGGCGCCGCGAATTCGTAGGAGGTCAACACCATGCTCATGATCGTCGCCATGAGCATGTAGCAGCGGGACCACTTCTGCACGCTCGGCTCGCCGTGGCCGACCATCTCGGCGACCTCGGAAGCCACCAGCCCGAGGTCGATGCCGACCGCCAGCAGCACGGCCAGCAAGTAGGGGCTACCCGTCAGCGAAGTAATGGCGCACGTCAAATGAAACACCGACAAGAAGATCAGGCCCGCCGCCACGGACGCCAGCACGAGGGCCGTGGCTCGCTTGGCGTCCCGCCCCTTCTTCGTCTGCCGCTTGCGCTGAGGCTGCTTGGTGCTGGCCTTCTTGCCGCCCTTGCCGCTGGTCCCGTTCGTCTGGTGTAGCTGCCCGTTGAGCCTGCTAGTCGTCTGCATCAATCGCTCCCGTGGTTGGGTGTCGTTCGTTCTCCTGCCACGGGAGCCGGTGTCCGCTAAGGCGGTTGGTCCGGCTTCCAGCCGAAGTAGTACCTTGGGTCGTTCTGGTACTGGAGCGTCCCGGTACTCCCGTCGCTCTTGCGCGTCACGACGAGCAGCGGGGCGCTGTGGCCGATCACGACGTACTCGCGGGCCAGTTCCCTCGTGTCCAGCACGTTGCCGACGCCGAACTCGCCTTCGAGTTCCTCTCGCGTCTTGGGCGGTAAGCTCTGGCTCGATTCCTGCCCGGCCCGGCCTTTCTTCATCGGTCTCCGCACGTTGCCCTCCTGTTCGTCGAGTCACGGTCGATGCCGCACGTCGTCGGCGGAACGCTCTTCCAGCGTGTCGAGGAGAAGCTCGACGCCCTGTACGCCGAGCGGGTTGCCTTGGTCCTCCGTGTCCACGTCGAGGACAACCGCGCCCTTGAGGAAGTCGATCAGGTCATCGAGCGTGAAGTCTGGGGCGTCCTCGTCGGCCTCGTGCGGGTCGAGGGAGACGAGGAACGTGCCGGTGAACGCCCGCTGCTCTTCGGCGGACGGTTGACCGGACGGCTCGAAAAAGGCGAGGAGCGCCTGCAACTCGCTCTCTTCGAGCGGTGGGCCGTCGATGCCGCCGACGCGGATGGCGTTGGTGCCGCCGTCCTGCCTCACGGCGAGGGCGTCGTTGATGTCGTCGGCGTTGCTCAGGGCGTACCCGAGTGCGGCCCGGATCACGAACTTCTGGCGTGCGGTCAGGATCATAGGATTCCCTTTGCTGGATGGTCGGTGAAGGGCGTCGTCCCGCGCCGCCAGCGGGTGTCCGCTGGCGGCGCGGGACGTTGACGTGCTGCGTCAGGGCCGGTCGTCCGGCTCGACCTGCTGGTCGGCCTCGGGCTGGCCCTCCCAGCCCGTGACCCGGAGCATGTAGGCCACCGCCTCGTCCGTGTCCGTGATGTCGAAGATCATGGCGAACGTGTGGTCGGGGTCGCCTACGGCGTGCCCGGCGTCCCACGAGCCGAAGTACAGCACGGCGTCGTGGCGGTCGGGCCGCTCGCAGGGATAGAACCAGTCGCCGTAGTCCGGCCCCACGTTGCGGCGGCGCACCTTGTCGGAGAAGGTGGCGAACCCGTCCAGCCCGTGCCGCAGCCATTCGTCGTGGTCCGAGGCGTTGATTTTGAGACTCATGCGGTCCTCCAAAAGAAGAAGGCGGCGAGGCGTACCCGCCGCCGAAGTCGGTGTCCGGTAGTGGCCGGTCAGAAATCAATACTCGCTGGGGAGCAAAATCGTGCTTGCCAAACGCTGGCCGTTGTCGTCGCAGGCTTCCGTGATGAGCCAGATGCGGACGGAGCTTCGGAGCGAGTACACCGACAGAAGCCGAGAGCCGCTGGCGAGCGCCTCGTCATTGAGCTTGGCGTCGTCGGGACAAACTTCCCCCCAATCCCCGGAGGCGTGCCGGGTGAGGAACTCGGTCGGCGTCTGGCCCGCCTGTCGGATCGCCCTGAGAGCGCCGGGCGTGGCGGTGACGAAGCCGAGGTCGAACTTGGCCGTTGCCGTGCTGGACATGGTTGCTCCTTCGATGCTGTGGTGTCTTTCACGCCGGTACAGGCGGTGTCCGCTTGTCGGCGAGCCTCCACGCCGCCAGCCGGTGATGGCCGTTCGCGGCTGAGAGATGCGGTCCAACGTGTGGTTCAACAGAACGGCCCGGCCCGTGACTTCGAGCCGGGCCGGAAGGGGCGCGGGTCAGCGGATGCGTGGGTCAGCCTTCCTCTTCCCGATAGAGGTAGTCGGTGGGTGTCATCCCTTCGGAGGGCAAGCCGTCCCCGTGGTACGTGCAAGGCCACGGCGTTTTCGCCCCTTCTTGTCCGTAAATCATGAGATGCTCGGTGTCGATGACCTGTCCAGAAGGGCCGTAGTGTCGATGCTCTTCGGCGTAGTCGCCGAGGTCTTCCTCCGGTACGACGATGTGGTGGCAGTAGGTTGCGTTGCCCACCAGTTCGTCGATTGCATCTTGCACACTGTCACTCTCGACGACGAGGTACAAAGGCCAGAAGGAACCGCCGACCTCCAGCAACCACGTCTTCCCGAACCAACCGCCCGGATTGAGTACCGGCACGTCTCGGAGTTCCTGACCGTTGAAGGTGCCACGGGCCGTGATGTCGCTCATGCCGTCGCTCCAGTGCAAAAGTTGGACTGTTCCCCACGGCCACGCAAGCGGTGTCCGCTAGGCGTCATCCTCCCATCGGAATTCGTCCTCGGCGTCCAGTTCGGCGAAGCGGTGGGCCAGCCGCCGAGCCATGCGGCGGGCCTCGTCGTCGCGGCCCACGAAAAGCTCGCCTCGGAAGAGCATCCCGTCATCTCCCAAGGCGTACCCGATGATGAACCGACCGTGAGTGAGCCGGAACATCAGGGCGAGAGCGCCGTCTCTGTACCCCTCCACGATCTCCCAGCGTGAGGCGAGCATGGTCTGGCCGCACCAGCGGCGAAGTCGGAGATTGCCGTTCTGGACCTTGGTGTAGGCGGTGACGTGGCGACCTTCGACCGAAGCGCCGAAGGCCGCGTACTCGCGGCCCTCGTGTTCGATGACGCCGATTTCCGATTGACCCTGCATGACGCAGTGCGTCTTCATGAAGACCTCCGCAAGTGTGACCGTCGTTCCCTACGGTCACACTTGCGGTGTCCGCTAACTCTATCCTTCACGGAGGCGCGCCAGCGCTCGGAAGAAGCTGGCGCGGCTCTTGCCGGTCGCCTTGCACCAGTACGCCTGCTGCTCCCTCACCGAGCCGGGGTGCCGCTCGACGGCTTGGCGCAGGTGGTGCAGTTCGTTGGCCTTGGAGTCGGTGCCGGGCGCTCCCGCCTGATTTCGCCCCAAGGTCTGTAGCTGCGACCGGACGAGCGGCTCCCACGCCAGCCCCTCCGTCCGGGCGAACAGCACCTTCTTGAAGCTCGGCTCCAGCAGCCGCAGCGAGAGTTGCCGCCCCGCCGCGTTCGCCTCGATGAACTCGACGACGCCCAGACACTCTTCGGGGGTCAGCCCGTCGAAGCCCTTCGAGGCGACGGCCCGCATCAGGTCGAGGACTTCCTCGTTGCTGGCCGACAACTCGAACACGTCGATGCGGGACAGGACCGCACGGAAGGCGTCGTTCTTCTTCGGAATCGTGTTCGCGGTCATGACGATCCGCGACTCGAACACGAAGCTGTTCGGTAGCTCGCCCAACTGCGACGACGTGTAGGTGACGACTCGCTCGCCGCCCTGTCCCCACAGGGCGCTTCGCAGCAGGCCGAGGATTTTCAGGTCGCCGTACAGCCCGTCGCAGTCGTCCAGCCAGACGACCTTGCCCTTGCTGTTGAGGAAGAGGACTTCGTACAGGCTCAGGGCGGTGACGTGGCTGTTGAGCAGCACCACCTGCGCGCCCTCGGCCAGCAGCGTCTCCTGAATGACCTTGCTCTTGCCCAGCCCGCCGACCGCCCCGAACACGAACAGGCCGTTCGTCAGGCCGCGTGCGACGAGCTTGACGTGGTGGCTCAGGAGGCGCTGCTTCTCCTCCAGCGAGGTCAGCGGCTCGCCCTCGTCTACGTTCTGCGTGTCCCGCTCGCCGACCAGCAGCAGGCGGGGCGGTTGGTCGGCAGCAGGCGGTTGCGGGATCGGCTCGGGCACCATGTCGTTCTTCTCCATAGCTTGGGTTTTCCTCGCGTGCATCTCGGCGTCAGCGTGGCAACGCGGCGTCCACACCGTACCCCATGACGACCAGCGCCGTGCCGACCGTCCGGCACTGTTCGGCGCGCGTCGTCTCGTCGTTCAGGCGGGCCTGTTCCGCCGACTCGGAGAACAGGTCGGCCAGCATGTGCAGGACGCTCCCTGCCGTGAACGACTTGAGCATCCGGGCCAAGTGCTTCTTGGCTGTGTCCTCGGTCATCGTGTCTGTCCCCCACCGGCTTCGTGACGCGGCGACGGCCCGTTGTTCGTGCCGTCGCCTTCTGTGCGTCCAGTCGGTGTCCGCTACTCAGCCCGTTCATAGCCGAGCGCGTCGAACGCCGCTTCGAGGGAGCGTTCTTCGGGGTAGCCGCCCCGGTCATCCCGGTTTTCGACCGCACGTTGGTCGTGGTCCCACAGCCACGAGGCGACTTCGCCTTCCCAGCCATCCGGCAGGTTGTACGTGTGCTTCAACCGCCATGCGGCGTCGGCGATGTTGTCGAGCAGCGCCTCGGACTCTCGCCGTGAGTAGTCCTCTTCGTCGAAGATGGGGTAGGTCGCCAGCCGCTCGGCGAGACCGTGGTAGGCGCGAAACGCCTCAGTGACTTCCCCGTTGCGGAACACTTTCACGCTGAACCCATCCACGTGACCGACGAGCCAATGCGAATGCGACTCGAACACCACTTCCGGGTCGTCGCCCTCGGTGAACCGCCCCATCGCGGCGGCGATGGCGGCGGCGTTCGACAATTCAAGCAAGGCGCTGTCCCGGTTGTGGGTGTAAACCACGGCCCACTGGTCCGGGTCGTTTAGTTCGGCCCGCCGATGCCAGCAGAAACAATCGAACCGACACCAATTGCCAGCGGTCTCTCGCGCCGCTTCGTCCAAGGTCATCTCGCCCAGTTGCGTTGTCATGCTCCGTCTCCCGTGAGATTGGTTTGTTGCCCACGGGTGAAGTCAGTGTCCGCTACACGCGAAGGGGGACGGCGGGAAGTCCTCGTTCGGACTCCCCGCCGCGACGGTTAGCCAGCGACGGCCATCTTGTCGGCAGCGGTCGCCTCGTCGTCTTGACTTGGGCGGCTGAACGACATCACGAAGTCGGCGGCTTTACTGGCGGCGGTGGCGCAGGTGAAGATGAACTTCGGGTCTCGGTGGAGGCACTCCAGCCAGTGCTTGACGTAGGCGTGATGGTTCGTCAGGTCGTCGCTCTGCGGCACGCCCAACTCAGCGAGGGCGTAGCACGCTCCGATCTCGGCCCGTAACTCGCCCACCTCGTAGCTTCCTTTCCAGTCGAGGCGGGTCTCCGACCAGTGCATCAGTTCATGAAACATCGTGCCGTAGTAGTCCTTCTCCTGCGTGAACTGGTGCTTGTGCGGGCACTGGATGAAGTCGCCCGAGCCGTCCTCCTTCTGGGGGCGGTAATAGGCCCGCTCGCCGCCGAAGTGGACCTTGGCACCCGTGGCGATGATGGCCGTCTCCGCAGGCTCGTAGTCCACGAAGTCGCAGGCGGGCGGGTTGTCTTCGACCCGGAGGTGGTCCAGATGTTCCCCGTCCACTTGGTCGATGCAGAAGACCGTGAAGCCCTTCAAGAAACCGAAGTTGACCTCCTCCTCGGTGCCGGTTTCCTCATCGACTTCGGTTCGGGACAGACGCTTGAACAGGACGATGTTGGTGCCCCACTGCCCCGGTGGAACGTCGGACGGACGAGGCTTGATCTTGCCGCCGAGTTGTTGCCACTGGTTGAAGGTGGCCCAGTGCTTCGAGCGGAAGCCGTGGCGGTTCGCCGCAAGCTGCAAAAGAAGCGGATTTACTCCCGAATAGGGGCGTTTCGTCTGGGCGTTGGCCGGGTGGCCTGCGTTTTTGCTGGCGACCCAAGGTCTGCGCCAAGGCGGGGTGTCGCCACGCCTGAGCGCCTCGATGATCTGGTCCGTGATGCGCTGCCGTAGCTGGTTCTGCGTCGTCATTAGTCGTCTCCACTCGGGCGGAACACGGTTGGTCGTCTCGTCACCACCCTAGCCGGTGCCCGTGACAGCACGGTGACGCGGCGGTGACGGGTGACACGTCGTTCACGACCGCCAAGGCGGTGTCCGCTAGTTGCCGCAACGGAGAGTCGTATTCGCGCCGCCTTGACGATTCGCCCATTGCCGGGGTTGACGAACCTGAGACGTGCGACTTGACACCGCTCGCCGCTCGGTGTCTCGCGTTGACGAGGCGCGAAAGTGACGATGGTTGTGGAGTTTGCGCTGGCAAGTGCCAGCCGCGACGAGGGGCCAGTCTCAGTCTCAACCGCGCCCCGTCACTCGTAACGAGCGAGGATGGGCACCGGGACGGTGCCGGTTGCCGCCCTGAACCGAGGTCGAACTCTCTTGGGACGATTGCCTTTGGCTCAGCCCGGACCTACAATTACGAATGAGAGTTGAGACTTCGTACTGGTGGAGCTTACCATGCTCCGTGGCTATCTTATTCCCTATCTGGTGTTCATCCTCGCGGCTGACCCGCTGTTCTGCTGCTGCACCAGCAAGAGGTTGCTCAACCAATTCTCGACTCCATCCTCGTCCTACGAAAGCAACGCCCAGCACCCTTGTTGCGGACACTTGCTCCAGACCTGTCCAACGCAAAACGCCGACGAAGACCCATTCGACAACTCCACTACCCGGCCTGCGGGGGGATGTCCGGCCAAGTCCAATTCTCCCTGCCGGGATTGCACCAACTGCCTCAAGGTTTGCTCCTCGGCCACGCAGGAGGTCGGCATCGCACAGCCTGACGCGCCGAGTCAGGAGGTGGCCGGTACACCCTGCCCGGTTCCGTCAGTCGCCGACTTTCACCGGAACTTTGAACGGTTCGGCATCGCAAGCGTGAGGCCATTCCTGTCCCCCCACGACCTACTCTACGCCCATCACCTGCTCCGCTGTTAAGCGTCCCCCACCTCCCCTCGACGACGCCCGCCAATCGTTTCGGAACCCTTATTTCCTCACGTATTCTGGGAAGTGTCCTTTCCCCTGCGGCATCAGGCTGTCGGGCCGTGGACCTCCCAAGGAGCAGTGCCATGTTTCTCCCGTTCTGGAAACCGCGTCCCTGCGTGACCGCAACCCTGTTGGCCTGCGCGGTTCTCTTCGCACCGCTGGCGGTGGCATCCGCTGGTTGGCCTCCCCCCGGCGTCCCCTCGGGGACGATGCCTTGGGAACTGCCCAAGTACCTGAAACGCTCGTACCAACAGCACCAACCGTCGCCGAGAAAGCCAGCCGTCGTCACGGCCTCCCCTCGCAGGTACGGTCTGCACGTCAACCGCGTTGCCGTCAACCGCGTCATCCCGAGCCGACCGTTTCCGTCCGTGGTTGGTGGGCAAGCGGTTCCCGTGGACGTGACGGAAGTGCCCAACAACGTCTTGGTCATCGCCCACCTGCCGGAAGACGCCGATGTTTGGTTCGGCGACTACAAGACCTCGATTCAGGGGACGATGCGGACGTTCGGCTCGCCGTCCCTGATTCCGGGTAAGGACTACACCTACACGATCCGTGTGGCTTGGCCGGAAGAGGGCCGATGGGTCGCTCAGATGCACGAACTCACCGTCCGGGCCGGGGAAGCCTACTGCCTCGATGTCTCCTTGCCGGACGAGGAAGAGATCGCGGCCAGTCTCGCCAAACTCGAACCGGCTGAACGGACGGCGGCTCTGGAACAGCGGTACTGCCCCGTCCAAGAAGGAGTCCGTCTCGGGTCGATGGGTACGCCGGTCAAACTCACGCTCGAAGGGAAGTCGGTGTTTCTGTGCTGCCAAGGGGGCGTGTCTCGGGCCGAGCGGAACCCGAAACAAACCCTCGAAACGGTCGAAAAACTGAAAGCGCCGCCGAAGGCCAATCAGCCTGCCCCGTGATCTCCGGTTCGGCAGGTTGACCCCGAAGCCGGGAGCGAACGACCGGCCCCCTTGCGGGGACGCTCGCGCTCCCGGCTCCATGTGTTACCTTGTACTTCCCCTTGAAGCCGTCGCGTAGTCGAACCGGGCGGGGACGCACCCTTGGGCAGATGCCTTGCTCGCAGTCCGAACACGGCGTCGGACTGCGCGGATTGTGCGGGCGTTCGCTCAAGTTCGGGTCGGCCTTGATCCGAAAGGAATAAAGAGGTATCGGAGTCCGGCACGCCGACCAGCGAGGACGGCGTGCGCCTTGTTTACGTTGGCCGCGAATCACGAATGCGAACCGCTCTAACCCTACTTCTGATTTTCCACTTTCTAACCGGGGCGCGGTTATGCTGCCTTCTCACGTTCCTGCTTGCCTCGTCCTCGCAAGCTGTCGAAGTTTCGCAACCGCCGCCGAAATGCCGTTGTTGTCACCGTGAAGCGGACAACACCCCAACGAAGTCTCGGCAACCCAGCCAGCCAAAATGCCCGTGCCAAGAATTGCACGCGCAGCTAATGGCGACGACCGAAGGCACCAAGACGCCACTCGCCTCGCTTCGGCTTGAGAAACATTTGGACACCGCACACACCTTTTTGACGGTCCTCACGCCGTCCGCTTGCGATTTCGCCGGGTTTGCTCACATGCGGTCGGGCACCTTGTTCGACCGGCCTATCGAACTATTGCGCCTCTATTGCATTTCTCGCTGCTAACCCCACTACAAACCCACCTTCTGCGCTGACGCGCCTACTTCTCCGCTTCGGAAGCGGGACCAGAGGTCGTTGGCGAACCGATTTCGGCATCATAAGCGGCATCACGAGTACCAACCTCGCTCGGCCCCGGCGTATCGTCGGCGGCGAACGCAGGCTGGTACTCGGATTCAGTAGAGCACGTTACGTTTTACGGAAGGAGAACCCCATGCTCATGAAGACGATGAAATGCGCGGCCCTCGTCGCGGTCGCGGCCCTGTGGCTCTGCGGCCATTCGCTGGCGGCGGACCCGACCCAGACGGTCATTACGGTGGAGAAGATGCACTGCAAAGGGTGCGCGAAGAAGCTGGCGGCGAAGGTACAGGCGGTCGCTGGTGTGCAGAAGGTCGAAGCCAACGTGGAGACGAAGACGCTCACCGTGACGCCGAAGGTGCAGGTCGTTGTCTCCCCCAAGGCGCTCTGGGAGGCTGTCGAAAAGGGCGATGACACGCCGAAGAAACTGACCGGGCCGAGCGGCACGTTCACCGGCAAGCCGAAATCGTAAGGGTATTCCGTCGTCCTTGAGGCAGGGGTGCCTCGCCTGCCTCAAGGACGAAACGACGCTTCCAGTCGCGGCGGGAGGGGGATGGACATGCTGGGGAATGGAAACTTGCGCAGCAGTGCGGTTCTGCACTTGCTCACGGCGTCCGGGCTGATGCTGGCGGGGTGCGGCACGCCAGCCGCGAACAGGGACCGCGTACTCACCCTCTACCCAGCGTTACCATCGGTGGAGGGATCGCCCCGTATGCTCCACCAGTCGGCCAAAGGCGACATCGCGGCGGTGAGCTTCGAGGGGGCCACGGTGCCCGATGGCCCGATGAAGCTGGAAGCCCTGTTCGCGCTCGCCCTCGAAGCCAACCCGGACCTCGCCATCGCTCGGGCGCGGGCCGAGGCCGCGCGGGGCAAGCTCGTGCAGGCGGGCCTCTACCCGAACCCCACGGGCGGGGTCGACGCCCCGCAGATCGGCCTCAAGAAAACCGAGGGCCAGCCGGGGCCGAGTTTCTCCCAAGAAATCGTCACGAACGGCAAGCTCGATTTGGCCCAAGCCGCCGCCGCGCACGGGGTCGCGGTGGCGGACTGGCAGGCGATCACCCAATGGTACGACGTGACCGCCCGCATCCGCGCGGCGTTCTACGAAGTCCTGACCGCCCAGCGCGAGGTGAAGGTCAGCGAGGAAGTCCTCGAAATCGCCAAGAAGGGTCTGGACACGAACGAGCGTCTCGCCAAGGCCGGGACGGTCGGGGAGCCGGACGTGTTGCGTGCCCGCGTCGAATTCAACCAGACCGAGAACCGGCTCCAGATCGCCCGGCAGCGTTTGTTGGCGTCGTGGAAACTCTTGGCTACGGCGGTGGGCAAGCCCGACCTGCGCCTCGCCGCCCTCGACGGCGACCTCGACCACGGGATGCCCGACTACGAGTACGAACCGCTCCGCGCCGCCGTGATGCAACGCTCCTCGGAGTTGCAGGAAACCAAAGCTGCCGTCCTGCAAGCCCAGCGGGAGTTGGACCTCGCCATCGCGCAGGTTTGCCCGAACGTGGACGTGACGCTGATCCCGGCCTATGACATCGCCGAGAAGAACCCGCTCCTCACGGCGACCGTTACCGTGCCGGTGCCGATCTTCAACCGCAACCAAGGCAACATCATGGCCGCACGCGCCGAGGTCGCTCGGGCGGTCCACTCCACCCAGCAGGCTCAGGTGCGGCTGACGGAGCGGCTGGCGACCGCCTACCAGCGCTACGAGGTCGCCCGGAAGACCGTGGCCGTCTTCGAGGAGAAGGTGTTGCCCGACGCCACGGAGTCTCTTCGACTGATCCGAGTTGCGTTCGACACGGGAGACCCGAAGTTCGACTTCAACGCCGTCCTCGACGCCCAGCGGACCTTGGCGAACGCCCGCTTGTCTCTGATCCAAGCCCGAGGCGAGACGTGGAAGGCGGTCAGCGAGATCGAGGGGTTGCTCCAGAGGGACGCGGCCCCGTTGCCGACACCTCACGGTAACTGCCCGTGAAGCGTGAATGCGTCGGCCTTGACCTTCACTTCGATACTTTCTAAACTATCGTGTGGAGGATGGTTTATGCGACGAAATGCCCAAAAAGGCGACTGCCAAGTAACCCACGTTCATCCGGCGCAGGTCGAGGCAGCGAAAGCCGCCTTACCACTCACGAGGGCGGTGGAGCGGGTCGCCGACGCCTTCCGCACGCTCGGCCACCCCAGCCGTCTTCGGCTACTCGTGGCCCTTGACGGGCGCGAGTTGTGCGTGTGCGACATCGCGGCGGCTGTGGGGCTGTCGATTTCGGCAACCTCCCAAATGCTCCGCGAACTTCGCCTGTTGGGAGCCGTGGAGTACCGGGCCGAGGGCAAGATGGCGTTCTATGCGGTCGCCGACCGCTTCTGGATCGACCTTGCCGAGTCGGTCCTCGAAAAGTGCGGCGGTGCCGAATTGGTCGCCGGTTCAAACAACGGTTGAGGCTGTTAAAGAAGGTGGTCATGGTCCGCGTGGCGGTCATCCTTGTAACGCTGGCGGCGCAGGTCTTCTCGATCTGCGGCCAAAGAGCATTCGTGCTTTGCGTTCACAACGACGGCCAGACCATGATCGAGTTCGCTTGGGCGACATGCTGCTCCGGCGATCAGAGTCGGTGCCACTGCGGGATGCCTTATCCCACCCAACCCATACACGAAGGCTGCGGCGATGAATGCCGCGATGAGTCATGCGGCTCTAACTGTGGGTGTTCGCGCCGCGATGCCTGCAACGCGGACTTGAACGACAGGCCCGATGATGGCCTAGTTTCGCTCAAGGGGAAGTGTGACCACTGTACGGACTACCCCATCGTCCTATCGTTTGTGTCCGTGTCGCCCGAAACTTGCAACCGCCTGATCGAAGTTGATCGAACCGACGCTCACTTCGCCGCCGATCTCCTTCTCGGCGCGATCCACAACACGCCCCTCGACCAGCACGGCGTCTTGAAGTGTTGCGGGCCTCCCGGCGAAGCTGGACCGCCCCACCTCCGCACTACCATTCTGCGCTGCTAAGCACTTCTCATAGCGCTCGACTTCTTCCGAGCGCCGGGTGGAGCGTCGTCATTGTTGCGCCGTTCCAAGCCCCAACACCACGACCCGCATAGTTTCACCACGCGCCTGTTCCCGACCGGGCATCGCGTGCTTCCATGTTCTTCCAGACCGGCGTGGTCTTCCACGCTTTCACGGACACTGTGAAGGGGAGGTCGATATGACCCAAGAACTTTTGACCCGAAACGAAGCGCCGCCGCTGTCGCCCGTTCGACACGAAGCCGCCTCGCCTCACCCCCTCACGGGGAAAGGAAGCGACCTCAGCCGGTTCGGGGCTTTCCTCCGCTGGCTGGGAGACGCCATCCCGACGACGCTGATCCTCGTAGCGTTGGGCGGCCTCGCCTACTGGGGACACCACACCGGCTGGACCATCCCCAAGTTCTCGGACCTGACGGGGCGCGGCGCTGCGGAAGCCGACGACTGGTGCGGCGAACACAGCGTCGCGGAGTCCGAGTGCGTCGAGTGCAACCCGGCCCTCATGTCCCGGCCCAAGGAGTACGGGTTCTGCAAGGTCCACGGCGTCTCCGAGTGCCCGCTCTGTCATCCCGAGGTCGCTCAACTCAAGGCCAAGCCCACGGTGACGCCCGAGGACTTGGCCCGCGCGCGACGGGCGCTGGAAACCAGCGAGCGCACCGAGAACAACGGCAAGTGCAAGACGCACCATCGCCGCCTCCAGTTCGCCACCACAGAGTCTGTGGACAAGGCGGGCATCGACGTGGTGCCGGTCTGGGAGTCGCCGATGGTGGAGTTCATCGCGGCCAACGGCGAGATCACCTACGACCAGACCCGCGTGACCCGGCTCGCCAGTCGTGTCCCCGGCACGGTCTGGTGGGTGGGAAAGAAGGTCGGCGATCCGGTCCAGCGTGGCGAGGTACTGGCCCTGATCGACGCCGCCGAGGCGGGCGGGCGGGGGGGAAGGGGCGAGGAGGGCGGGGGCGCGGCGAGAAAGGGGGCGCCTCGCGTCGGGGCGGGGGGGTTGTGGGGCCCCCGCCGGGCGTTCACAAGCGGTCAGCGCGAGATGGTGAGCCCGCCGATCGAGACGCCGCGGCCGTCGCGGCGGATGGTCACCTGGTTCTGGCCGTCCGAGGCCACCACGGTGTCGCGCCGCACGGTGGCGCGGTTCGCGCCCTCGCGCG
>CALLZJ010000446.1 GCA_937858435.1 uncultured bacterium | reverse complement strand
GGGGCCCAGCCGCCCGAACTGCGGACCACGCCCAACGACGCCAACGAGCCAACCGTCCGCGGCGACCATCACAGTCGCCCCACGCCCCGCCCCGCCACGCCGGTGTCGCGCCGGCCGCAAGGGCCACCCCCAGAAGAGGTCAGGATCACTCTCGCCCCCACGTTCGGTACTCCGTCGAGCATCCGTAGGCCGAATTGGAGGGGAGACGATGAACCCGTCCACAAGGGCGGTGGCAGCTCGACAGCCAAGGTACTGTTCATCGTGGTGCTCCTGGGCGTGGCGGCCGTCGGAACGGCGGCGGTGGTCTACTACGGTCCGAATTGGGTGCCGACGGCGACGCAGTCCACCGGTCCGACGGCCGCGGACCTGATCGCCGAGCACGTGGAGGGTCGGCGCTGGTCCGAGGCGGTCGCCGCGTTGCCTCAACTTGCCGACGACGACCGGCCCCGTTGGACCGAGCGCATTCAGCAGGGCTGGCTCAAGGAAGCCAACGACGCCTTCGTGGCGCGCAAGTATGCCGAGGTCAACAGCATCTGCGACGACTTGCTCGGAGCGTTCGCCGACTATGCCCCGGCCGCACTCTTGAAGGCCGACGTCGCTCGCAAGATCGAAGAGGAAAAGGAAGAAGAGCGGCGCCGCCTCGCGGCCCTGAAGCCGCCCGCCGTCCTCGATAGGGTGCGCCACTTCGGTGCCGAGACCGACTGGGACCAGGTCCTGGCCGACTGTGCCGCGGCCCGCGAACATCCGAAGTTCCCCGAGATCAAAGAACGCCTGGCCCTCATCGAACTGGAAGCCTTGACCGAGAAGCATAAAGGCGAGCTTCCAGTCTCCGTCAGGGAAGACCTGCAGCAGCGGCTCGCGGACCTGCCCCCCCCGGCCGCCCGCGATCCCCATGGGCTCTATGCCATGAGCCTGGTCCAGGCGGCCGTCGTGAACTGGAAGCAGGCCCTCGACCCGCTGCTCCGCGTTCCCGAGTCGGCCTGGAAGGACGACAGCCAACCGCTGAACTCGCCCCATCGCCAGCAGCGCGCGGCGCAGATCGTCGACCAGGCCCTGACCGCGCTCTTCCCCACGCCCCGGCCCCTCGACCAGCCGTTCGCCAGCCCCGTCGATGCCAACCAGGCCGCCGCGGCCTTGCACTTGCACGCCCTGCTGGCCCCGCAGCCGCAGCAGCCACTGTCTCGGCGCGTCCTCCACGTGCTGGCAGATCGCTATCGAGCCGAACCCGACCTCGCGGCCGTCCGCAGCGGTGCCGAACGGCTCATCGACGATCCGACCCTGCACACCGGCGCCACCTGGACCGAGAGGGCCGCCCTGTATCTGGCGCTGGCTCGGAGCCAAGAGGACAACCCCGCGGGTCAGGCCAAGGCCGCTTCCGCTCTTCGCTCCGCCTGGGATCAGCTTCCCGCCAACGACATGGAGCCGCTCGAGCGCTACCGGCTGGTGCTGGCACCGGCCCTGGAACTGGCCAAGAAGGTCAAGCCCGGGGACCTCTCGCCCCAGGGCCGGCGGGACTTCGGCTGGCTCGAGGCCAAGCTTGGCCGCCTGATCGACGACAACCTCTACGGCGTGGATTGGCCCTTCCCCGAGCCCCGGCAAGCAGCGGTCGACGCCTTCTCGGCTGCCCTCACTTTCGATCCCGACAACGCCCAGTGGCTGGCCAACCGGGCCCGCGCCCGCTTCTATCTGAATGAAAAGAAGACACCGCAGGAACGCCGGGCTGTGCTCACGGCCATCGAGGCGGACGCGGAGCGGGCCAAGACGCTCAAACCCGATCTCCCGGGCGGTCATCACTGGCTGGGCTATGTCCGCATCACCCAGGCCCGCACGACGCTGGACGTGGACGAGCGGAACCGTCTGTCTGAGCAGGCCGTCAACCATTTCAATCAGGCGCGGATGCTGTATGAACAGAGCGGGGCCGACAAGGACGACCGGGCCCAGTGCTACGTCTCGCTGAGTGCCACCTACCTGGACCTGGCCAACTACTGGCAGGACGCGGACCCGGCGGCCCGTGAGGCTCGGCAGCGCGAACTGCTCGGGCAGGCCCACGCCTGGGCCGACAAGGCCGTCAAGGAAGATGCCATCTATCCCGACAAGGCCTGGCTGGCTTTGGCTCACGCCACCGAGGACTTCGGCCTCTTGCTCGGCGATCAAGCCGCTTACGGCCGCGCGGCCCAGGCCTTCAGCAAGGTGATCGAACTGCGCAGCGACGACCCCGAAGGGTACGTGGGGCAAGGGCGGGCCCTCTACCGGGCCCAGCTCGCGCTGCCACCCGACCAGGCGGATTATCGGGGGGCGGTCGAACGCCTCAACGACGGCCGCCGCTACGGCCGCGGAACGTTCGCCGAGGCTGAAGCCATCTTCTGGCTCGGCAGCGTGGACTGGCGGCAGCACCGCTGGAAGGAAGCACGGGACGCGTTCGAGAATTCCCTGACGCTAGCCCGGCAGTTCCAGCGCCCCGCCTGGCAGTTGCGCAGCCTCGAGTGTCTGATTCAGATGACGCTGGAGCAATTGGAAGCGACGCCAGTGGCCGACCTGTCGGATCCACTCGCCGCCGACGTCTTCAAGAAGTGTCGGGAGTGGCAGGCCGAGGCGAACAAACTCGCCGCCAGCCGGGCGGGTCCGCTGGCAGTCGATATCCTGGTGGCCGAGGCCCGCCACCTTGACCGCGCCGGCGTCACGCTCGCGGCTCAGGACAAGGGCGAGGCCTCGCGCACGGCCTTCCGCCGCCTGGAGACCCTGGCCGGCGATCTCATCGCTCGGGGCGAGACGATCAGTGGCACCTTCTGGAAGGCCCGAGCCCAACGCCACCTGGGCTCCTTCGACGACGCCCTCCGGACCATCCAGGCCGTGCTCCCTCGGAGCAATGACCCCGAACTTAACGAGCCCTATGCTCTCTTGCTCGCGGAGCGTCTCGGCATCTACATCCGCAAGGCGATGGCGACGACGGTCGAACAGGTCCTCGCGGACCACAGCGACTGGCCCAAGCAACTGGACACCACGCGGCGGGCGGTAGCGCTGGCCAAGGCCCGGGGCAAGCTCACCCCCGATGATGCCATTCTCTGCCACACCATGCTCGGCATCTCCTATTGGGGTCTCTGGCGCAGAGCCCCGGAGGCCGAGCGTGCTGCCTTCATCGATGCCGGCCTCGACGAACTCCGGGCCGCGCTGGAAAAGGAGACGGTCGACACGCCCATGATCCAGGAGCGATTGGCCGCCCTCCTCTATGACAAGGCGATGCTCAAGACGTTTGACGGCGCGACCCGAGCCGCCGATCGCAAGCAGCTCTGCAACGAGGCCCTCGATCTCGTCGCCAAGCTCAAGGCGGTGCCCACGCTGCGGCACCGGGCCCGCGATTTCGATCAACTCGCCGAGCGGATCAAGCGGCGCCGTGACGAATAGGCCCCGTCCCTAGGTTTCTTCCGAATCCATGCCTCCAAGTGACTCCCAGCCGCCGGTGCCTCTAGCCTCTCGGCCCGGGCTGCTGACACGGACCTGGGCCACGCTCCGGCAGGCCCGGCTCGATCGCCATGAAGTCGCGGGCTCCCTGGGCGACCTGGGCACTTTCCTGCCCCTGCTCGTTGGCATGGCGGCACAGAACGGGCTCGACTTCGCCACCGCACTCTTCTTCGCTGGCTTCTTCAATCTGGTCACGGGCCTCACTTTCTCCATCCCCATGGCCGTGCAGCCGATGAAGGCCATCGCCGCCGTCGCCCTCACGGAAGGGCTCACCCCCGGCGAGATTGTGGCCGCCGGCGCCACGGTCAGTGCCGTCGTGCTCGCGCTCGGCCTCACCGGCCTCATCGACCAACTGAACCGGCTCGTGCCCCGGAGCGTGGTGCGGGGTCTGCAACTGGCCCTGGGGCTGTCCCTGCTCATGAAGGGCATGCAGATGGTGGCCGGCACCCAGACCTGGCTCGCCTGGGACAGTTGCACCACGGGTCTGGTCGCGGCCGTGGTGGTGCTGCTGCTCTTCTTCTCCCGGACGATCCCGGCGGCGCTCCTGCTCTTTGGGGCTGGGCTCGCCATCGCCGTCGGAACGCAGCCCGAACTGCTCGCGGGCCTCTCCTGGTCGCCGACGCTGCCGGGCTGGCGGCCGCCGAGCTGGGACGAGTTTGTCTCGGCATTTCCCAAGGCAGCTCTGCCCCAGATTCCCCTCACGACGCTCAACTCCGTCGTCGCGGTCTGTGTGCTCTCGGTCGATCTCTTCCCGGATCGGCCCGCCACGCCCCGCCGGGTGGCCGTCTCCGTCGGGCTGATGAACCTGGTTTCGTGCTGGTTCGGGGCCATGCCGATGTGCCATGGAGCGGGCGGACTCGCCGGGCAGTACCGCTTCGGTGCTCGGACCAACGGCTCCATCCTCTTCCTGGGTCTGGTCAAGATGCTGCTGGCCGTCGGCCTGGGGGCGTCGCTCATGGGCCTGTGTCAGTCTTTCCCCGCGAGCATCCTGGGAGTCATGCTCGCCTTCGCCGGCCTGGAACTCGCGCTCCCCTGCCGGGATCAGACAAGCCGACCCGCCGCCTTCACCATGCTGCTCCCAGCCGCGGCCTGCCTGGGACTGGGCAACGTGGCCATCGGCTTCCTCCTTGGCTGGGGGCTGGCCTGGTGCGTGCGGCTGCAACTCTTCCACCTGGACGAAGGCGAAACTGCCCGGTCCGAGAAGCAGAACCGGGCTCCACATCCGCCGAGCCCCGCTGCGGACGCCGCCACGCGCCCCCCGCCTGAGTCATAGGATGAGGGCGAAGGCCGATGCCCACGGCCCTTGCCGATGTCCCCCCTCGTGCCGAACTCAGGAGCGACCATGAGTCTTGATCGCCGCGACTTCCTCGCCTACACCGGCTTCGCCACGGGCCTTTTGGTGCTCGGCGATCTGCCCCAATCCCTGGCCCAGGACACCCCGCCGCCCGGCAAGCCCAAGAGCCCCTTCCTCGAAGGGAATTTCGCCCCCGTCCATGAAGAAGTCACCGCTGACGACCTGCCCGTGATCGGCAAGCTCCCCGCCGAGCTGGACGGCATGTTCGTCCGCAACGGCCCCAACCCCCAGTTCCCGCCCAAGGGCCAATACCACTGGTTCGACGGCGACGGCATGCTGCACGGCGTCCGCATCCAGGGCGGCCGCGCCAGCTACCGCAACCGCTACGTCCGCACGGCCGGCTGGGAGGCCGAGGCCAAGGCGGGCAAGGCCCTCTTCGGCGGTCTCGCCGATCGGCCCGATCTGGCCAAGGTCATGGCGGGCGAATCACCTTTCAAAAACGCGGCCAACACCGCCCTGGTCTGGCATGATGGCCGACTCCTGGCGCTCTGGGAAGCAGGACTACCGCATGCCATCCGCGTCCCCAGCCTCGAGACCGTCGGACCGTACAACTACGGCGGCAAGCTTAAGCATCCCTTCACCGCCCATCCCAAGGTCGACCCCGAGACGGGGGAGATGTTCCTGTTTGGCTACCAGTTCATGGCCAAGCCCTATGTGCAGTACAGCGTCGTCAACTCCCAAGGCGAGCTGGTCCGCACGGTGCCCATCGACATCCCCCAGCCGGTCATGATGCACGACTTCGCCCTCTCGGAGCGGCATGCGATCTTCATGGACCTGCCGGAGTTGTTCGACCTGCGCCGGGCCATGGCGGGCAAGCTTCCGCTCTGGTTCGACAAGGAACGGGCCGCCCGCTTCGGCATCCTCCCCCGCCACGGCGCCGCCGGCGACATCCGCTGGTTCGAAGCGCCGCCGTGCTACGTCTTCCACGTGCTCAATGCCTACGACGACGGCGATGAGGTGGTCCTCCAGGCCTGCCGGTCGCCGGAGTTCCCCGACATCCTCGAGTTCGGCACCGCTCATCCCTCGGACGAGGGCGGTGCGCAGAACCGCACCGTCCTGTACCAGTGGCGCTTCAACCTGCGGACCGGGCGCGTCGCGGAGGGACCGCTCGACGACCGCTCCACGGAATTCCCACGGGTGAACGACCAGCGGCTGGGGCGCCGGACGCGGTTCGGCTATGCCGGGCAGGTAGGAGCGGGCGCCGGCTTCAGCGGTCTGGTCAAGTACGATCTGAACAAGGGCCAGGCCGAGCAGCATGACCATGGCCAGGGTCGGTTCGGCGGCGAGGGAGTCTTCGTGCCCCGGCCCGATGCCGCCGCCGAGGATGCGGGTTGGCTCATCACCTTCATCCATGACGATGCGGCCGGCAAGAGCGAACTGGTCGTCGTCGACGCCCAGGATTTCAAGGCCAAGCCCGTGGCCCGGATCGTCATGCCCCAGCGCGTGCCCTACGGCTTCCACGGTGCCTGGGTCGAAGGCAAGCACTTGGGTTAGGGCGTCAGCCTCAATTCCCCGGTGCAGCCGACCCCGGCGTTTCCCAGTGCAGTGACCGCTGGACGGCGCGCTGCCAGCCCTCGTGCAGGGCATCGCGCCGGGCCACGTCCAGACTGGGTACGAACTCGCGCTCCAGCGACCAGTTGGCGACGATGTCGTCGAGGCCATTCCACACGCCGACGGCCAGTCCGGCCAGGTAGGCCGCTCCGAGCGCGGTCGTCTCCGCCACGACCGGCCGCCGCACTGGGACCTGGAGCAGGTCCGCCTGGAACTGCAGGAGTTGATTGTTGACCGCCGCCCCGCCATCCACCCGCAGGCTTTCGAGCTTCAGACCCGAATCGTCCTGCATCGCCGCCAGGAGGTCGAGTATTTGGTAGGCCATGGACTCGACCGCCGCCCGGGCCAGATGGCCCAGCGAGGTGTTCCGCGTCAGCCCAAAGATCGCCCCCCGAGCATAGGGGTCCCAGTGGGGGGCGCCGAGCCCCACCAGGGCGGGCACGAGGTAGACCCCGCCCGCGTCGGTGACGGTGGCGGCCAGTCGTTCAATCTCGGCCGAACTGGAGATGACGCCCAGCCCGTCCCGCAGCCACTGCACCACCGCCCCGGCAATGAACACGGAACCTTCGAGGCAGTAGGTCACCTGTCCGCCCAGACTCCAGCCGACCGTGGTCACCAGTTGATTGCGGGAGACGACCGGCGTGGAGCCGGTGTTCATGAGCATGAAGCAGCCGGTGCCGTAGGTGTTCTTGGCCAGGCCGGGCTGGAAGCAGGCCTGACCGAACGTGGCTGCCTGCTGATCGCCCGCCACGCCGGCCAGGGGAATGGGAGCACCGAGGAAGTCGGGCAGCACCGTGCCGATGACCCCGCTCGAAGGGACGACGCGCGGCAGCATGGCCCGGGGAATGTCGAGGATGCGGAGCAACTCGTCGTCCCAGTCGAGCGTGTGGATGTTGAAGACGAGCGTCCGGCTGGCATTGCTCACGTCGGTGGCATGGACCTTGCCGGCCGTCAGCATCCAGATCAGGTAGCTGTCGACGGTCCCGAAGAGCACGTCGCCGGCCGCTGCCCGGGTCCGCAGCCCGGGGAGGGTATCGAGCAGGTACTTGATCTTGGTGCCGGAAAAATAGGCATCGATGACCAGCCCCGTGCGCTGGCGGAAGAGGTCGGCGTAGCCCTCAGCCCGCAGCCGATCGCAGATGCCGGCGGTGATCCGGCTCTGCCAGACGATGGCGTTGGCCACGGGCCTGCCCGTGTGCCGATCCCAGAGCAGCGTGGTCTCGCGCTGGTTGGTCAGGCCCAGGGCCGCCACGTCCTTGGCATCCACCCGCGCCTTCGCCAACGCCTCCTTGGCCGTGCTGAGCTGCGTGGTCCAAATCGCCTCCGGATCGTGCTCCACGTGGCCCGGCACGGGGTAGATCTGCTCGAACTCGCGCTGGGCGATGGCGAGGGTCCGCCCCTGCCGGTCGAAGACGATGGCCCGGCTCGACGTCGTGCCTTGATCCAGAGCGAGAACATAGGGCTTCATGAGCTACACCTCCGATCGGCGGCCGCAAGGTCCGAAGCGTCGGCCCCGTCGCGCCGCCAGGCCGCTCCACTGTCCCCCGCCCGCCGTCCGGATGCAACTGCAAAGTCGGCCCCCCGCCCGGGGCCGGCTCGTCTTGCCAGAATCGGGCTCGGACGGAACAATGGTACGACTGTTGCCCGCTGGAGGCTGGACAATGCCCTCGCCGCTGCCCGGCATGGACCCTTATCTGGAAGCGCGTGATCGCTGGCCGGCGTTCCAGCATCAAATGGTGCTGGGCCTGGCCGAGGCGCTCCAACCCGCGCTCACGGACCGCTACCGCTTGCGCTTCGCCACCCGGGCCTACACGACCGACCTAGTGCTCTTCACCTCCATTGCCCAGGAGCAACACAAGGAGCACTACCTGGAGATTCGCCAGCGGTCGACCGATCAGCTTGTGGTCTGGCTCGATCTGGTCAGTCCCACGAATCGCACCACGGCCGAGGGCCGCCGCCGTTACCAGGATTCGATCCACGTCGCCCGGAGTCAGCAGAGTCATATCGTCGAGATGGACCTGGTGCTGGAGGGCGAGACCTGCCTAGACGCCGATCGGACGAGCCTGCCGCCGCACGACTACTGCGTCAGCGTCTGGCGTGCGGGGCGGGCCTCCGCCTATGAGCTTTATGGCTGCAAGTTGGCCAATCGCTTGCCGCGCATCCGCGTCCCCCTGGCCGGCGACGACCGCGACATCGTCCTGGACCTGCAGACCGTCATGAATCGGGTCTACGATCGCCACTGGTCCGGCCGCATCGACTACACGCAGGAGCCAACCGCGCCCGTGCCCGCCGACATTCGGGCTTGGCTGAACGAATTCCTGACCGACCAGGGGCTGCGCGGCCCCAAGACGTGAACGCCAACCTGGCGCCGCACCCAAGGACGCTGGAACCCATGAGGACGCTGGGACAGATCGAGCCGCAGGTGCTCGTCGTCGCCCTCTTCAGCCGCCACGAAGCCGCCCTGGCCGAGGGACGCGATCATCTCGTGGCCGCGTTCGGTCCCTTCGCCCTGGTCAGCCCGACCTTCGCCTTCAACCATACCGACTACTACACGACCACCATGGGGACCGGGCTGCAGAAGCAGCTCGTGGCCCATGAGCGGCTCGTGCCCATGGACAGCCTGGCCGGCCTGAAACGCCAGACCATCGCCATCGAAGAAGCGGTCCGCGCGGCCGGCCGTTACGCCGAGCCCAGGCCGCTCAACCTCGACCCTGGCTTGCTGGGCCTTGGCAAGTTCTGCCTGGCCACCACCAAGGACCAGGCCCACCGCATCTACCTTCGGGCCGGCATCTTCGCCGAGGTCACGCTCAACTTCCGCGATAAGGCCTATCATCCCAACCCCTGGACCTACCGTGACTACCGGGAGCCGTTCGTCCTCGAATTCCTGGGACAGGTGCGGCGCTGGTACGTGCAGGCCCGGTGTGTCGAGCTGCCAGCCAGCGCGGAGTAACCCACCTCGGCCGGTCAATGATCCAGGAGCTTGCCCAACCGGTCGGCTAGCTCGGCGTCGGCGGCCGGCGACCAGGGATATTCGACGTCGGGCGGCTCGAAGGCTCCTTCACCCGTGAAGCGTGCGGCGGGGGCCGGCGTTGTGCTCAAGAGTGCCAGCAGCCGATCCTCCATGACCAGCTCGAAGGCGTGGATGCCGCCCAGGTCTTGGGTGCGAACCAACTCGCCGAGCACGGGGCAAGGGCCGTCCGTGAGCAGGAAGGTCTCGGAGCCGATGACCTCCGCGGGTCGGCCATCCCGGAAGCGGGCCCGGATCGCCAGGGGCAACTCGGCCGCCAGTCCCGGCACCCGGCTGCGGAGCAGGAAGCAAGGACCGAGCCACCCCACGCCGTCGGGGGGCGGCTGGCGGAGCAACTCGGTGCCGCCACTGAGCGGCTTGAAGACGTAGTAGCTGGCCGTGACGGTGATCAGATTCGAGACCTGGCGCTGGCTGAAGAGGCGCAGTTCGCGATGGGCGAGCACCTGGCCGCCCGCCGTCCATTGCACGGAGTAGTGGCCCAGGCGGCGCCGCTGCTTGGGCCAGGCTGTTTGCAGCAGGGCGTCCTTCTGACCCAACTGGGCCCCTGAGAGCTTGAGGGCGACGCGCTGCAAGGCACCGCCGCGGGTCTCTCTGAGTTCGACGGCCAGGTCGAGGTCGGCGAGGGGAGCCAGGCGCGTGGGGCTGGTGATGACTCCCGCGGCGAGGAGCCCCCGCACTTGCCGACCGACGCAGGCCGAGCAGGCCGCCGTGACTTCCCCCAGGTTGGCCGCCACGCTGACCTGGCGGATTTGCAAGCGGTCGAGGAACTGTTCCAGCGTCAACAGGGTCAGGCCGGCATGGACCAGCGGTTCATCTTGCCAGACGACCTCGGCCACTTCGGAGCAAGTTGGGACGGGGAAGCGGAAGAGCAACTCGTGACCGCCGCGGACCGGGACCAGGGCGGTGGGCTTCTGGGGCGGCTGTTCGGGGCGGACCAGGGCGAAGTCCGCCTTGCGGCGCGGCAGGTCGTCGGGGAACTGGAGCATGAGCTGGACGAGGACCGCGTCGGCATTCCAGGGGATGGGCTCGTGGTAGACCACGACGCCGAGCTTTTCCCAGCCCAGGGCCAGGCTGAGAATGGTGGGCTGGCGGGGGCGCGGCGTGGGCGAACTACCGCCCATCCCAGCGCCCCAAGGCCTGAGCCAATGCTGCATCGAGGTTCTCCGCCGGCCCCGCCGATCGGCACAGCAAACAGTCGTCCAGTCGCGCGAGCTGCAGCCGATGCGTGCGGAAGGCGTCAGGGAAGACGTCGGGCACGGCCTCTAGCGTGACGAGCAACGACGCGAACGGCGGCGCCTGCCCTTCCAGTAGACCAGCGGTGACCAGGGCATGCAAGCTGGCGATGGCATGAATGGCGGCCGCCGGAGCGGGGATCGTCGTCTCGTGGATGGGGCCGCCCGGGGCCGTGTAGTCCGGCGTGGGCGGCCGATCGACCACCACCTCGCGTTTGAGATGGCTGGCTACGCAGCCGTAGCAGGGTCCGTCCGGAGCGAAGGCATGGACGAAGCCGCCGATGCCGCCGCTCAGCACCTCCCCCAGCGTCCAGGGCCTGCGGTGCTGGCGCATGAGGGCGTCCCAATGGTACTTGGCCGGCTCGTTGTCGACGGCACACACTCCCAGGGTGCAAGTGGCCACCGCCGCCTGGATCGCTTCCTGGCTGGCCGGTGCCAGGAGGTCGCAGGGCAAGAGTTCAAGGGCGAGGTCGGGCCGTCGCTGCCGTACCCAGTCGGCCGCCAGGTCGAGCTTGCTCTGGCCGACCGCCGTGAGTGGGAAGTAGTGGCGAACGACGTTGTGGGGTTTATAAACGTCCGGCTCGATCAGCGTCAGCCGGGTCAGGGCTTCGTGGCGCAGCAGCAGGTCGAGCACGACCATGCCGCCGCTCCCGACCCCCACCTGGACCACGTGTGCCATCGGCCGCTCCACCTCGGCAGCGCATGAGTTGAACCTGGTTGACCCAGCCATTATACCCGGGAAGGGGGTGCGGGATGCCGTCGGCCCTGGGCCCTTGGAGTGCCTCGGACCGGTCATCGCCAAGGGGATCAGCGACCGGAGCCCGCCAGCACGGTGGGGCGCTGCGGCGGGGGCCCGTCGGCAGATCGCGGTGCGCCCAGGTCCTCCGCCACGAGCCGAGAAGTGATGCGGGCCGATTCGTAGATCACCGGCAGACCGCTCCCTGGGTGGGTGCCGCCGCCCACCAGGTAGACGCCGTCCAGCTCTTCGAAGCGATTGCGTGGCCGGCCCAGCAGCATCTGGCCCAGGTTGTGGGCGAGGTTGAAGGTCGCCCCACGGTAGATGAAGAAGCGCTCCTCCCAGTCGGCAGGGGTGACCACCCGTTCGACGCGGATGCGTCCGGGCAGGTCGCTCAGCCCCAGCCGTGCCAGTTGGCTGAAGACCACCGCCCGGAAGCGCTCCTTCTCCTGGTCCCAGTCCACGTTGGGATGCTGATGAGTCACCGGGGCCAGGACGTAAAGCGTGCTCTGGCCCGGCGGGGCGAGCGAGTCGTCCGTCACGCAGGGATTCTGAACGTAGAGCGAAGGATCGGCCGACAGGACGTGCCGGTTCTCGATGTCGTCGATGTTGCCCAGGTAGTCCTGGCTGAGGTAGATCGTGTGGTGGCTCAGGTGGTCGTAACGTCCCTCGATGCCGAGGTAGAGCATGAACGTGGAGCAGGAGTAGCGCTTGCGTTCAAGCTGGGCGTCGGACCAACGCCGCCGGAGGTGGTCGGGCACCAGCCGATTCATGGCCTGGGCGAAGTCGGCATTCACGACCAGGGCGTCGCAGGGGAAGCGGGCGGTGGCGGTGTGGACGGCGGTCACCCGGCGTCCCTGGAACTCCAGCCCCGTCGCCCCGGCCCCGAGCTTGATCTGCACCCCCATCGGCGTGGCGATCTCGGCCATGCGCTGGCTAACCGCGCCGCAGCCGCCGATGGGATGATGGACGCCGTGCTCATACTCCAAGAACGACAGGATCGTGAACAGCGACGGGCACTGGAAGGGGGACATGCCCAGATACTTGGACTGAAACGACAGGGCCAGGCGGATGCGGGGATCGCGGAAGCAGCGGCGCAGGTCGTCGTCGACGCTGTTCCAGGGGCGGAGTTTGGGCAAGGCCCGGAGGACGGCGGGCCGCAAGAGATCGCGGAAGCCGAGGAAGGGCATCTCCAGGATGGGACGGAAGCGGGCCAGCTTGTCGCGGTTCTCGTCGAGGAAACGGCGGAACTGGGGGGCGTCCTCGGGGCTGAGGGCGGCGATGGCCTTTTCCATCCGCTCCAGGTCGGGCGTGCAGAGCAGTTCGCCGCCGCCCCCGAAGATCAGCCGGTACTGCGGGTCGAGCCGGACCATGGGCACGTCGGTGGCGAGGTCCCGGCCAATGGCGGAGAAGATGTCGGCCAGCACCCGGGGATAAAGGAAGAAGGTTGGGCCGCGGTCGAAGTGGAAGCCCTCGACGCTGAGCGTCGACGTGCGGCCCCCCACGAAGGGCTGCTTCTCCAAGATCGTAACGTCGTAACCGCGATGAGCGAGCAGGAGAGCGGCAGCCAGCCCTCCCGGGCCGGCTCCGATGATGACGACGCGCTGCG
>CALLZJ010000445.1 GCA_937858435.1 uncultured bacterium | reverse complement strand
TGGAAGAAGCGCTCGGCGATCCCCATTTGCCCGTGGTCGCCAGCGCTGCGGAAAGCCTGGGCAGCCTCGACTTCCCCGCCGCCGCGCCGATTCTGGCCGGCCTGCTCCGTCACCATGCCGACGTTGTTCGTCAGGCCGCGAGCACGGCCATCGAGCAGAATCCCTCCCGCCAGGTGCTGCCCGCCATCTTCAACGGCCTGGACGATCCCGTCGCCAATGTCCGCTTCAGTCTGGTGGCTGCCCTCGGCAAACTGGGCCAAAGGGACAAGCTCGAAGACTCCGAACGCCAGGAGCTGCTGCGGCGGCTCGAACGCGTGCTCGTCCTCGACACCGACCCGGGCGTTCGCAGCCGTGCCGCCACGGTGCTGGGCGATCTGGGCGACGCCGGCCAGTTGCCGCTCCTCTGGCAGCGGACCCGCGCCACCGAGGACAATCGCGTCCAACTCAAGGCCTGGCAGGGGCTGATCGACATCCTGGCCCGGCTGCGCAATCCCGCCCTGGTCGTGCAATGGGAACAGTTGCTTGCCGAACAGGGTGAACCCGCTCAGCGCATCGAACTCTTCACCGAGCTCCGTGATCGTTGGAGCAAGCTGGAAGCATCCCAGCCGCTGGCCGACATTGCCGCCGCCAGCCTCGTTCGCGCCTTGCTGGCCGACCGCAAGTGGAGTCCCGCCTTGCCCATCATTCAGGACCTGACCCGCCGGGCCGACTCGGACGGTGTCCGCCTGGAACGGCTCCGCTGGATGCTCGTCGCCTGCACCCAGGCGCTCGACGACAAGCAGCCGCAAGAGGTGCTCAAGGCCCTCAAGCTGGTCGAGGAGATGCTGCCGCAGGCCAAGGAACTGGCGGCCGAGTTCGCCGAGCTACGCCGCAAGGCGCTCGAAGCCGCCAAGCCCTAAGCCTGCCAACTCGACCTCGAGATCGGTCGTTTTTTTGGTCGCCTTTCCGGCTACAATGTTACCTTTGGCCGTGAGCCACGGCGGCAGACCGCCGACTTTCCCCACGCCCAGAGTCGCATCATGAGCAACTTCCCCGGTGGCTATGACCCTTACAATCCCGACGGCTATCCCGCGCCGCGCCAGAGCAGCGGCTGCATGCGAGGCTGCGTCATTGCCGGCATCATCCTGCTGGTGCTGGCGCTCATCGTCGGGGGCGCCATCTGGTGGTTCGTCAATCAGATTCAGAAGGGCGTGACCGACGATCCGGTCGAGGTCGAGCGGCGGCTCCGGGAGCGCTTCCCCACGGCCGACCTGCCCGAGGGTTTCGTCGGCCGCATGGGCCTCAGGGTGCGGCTGTTCTTCGAAATGGACGTCATGGTCTTCGCCAAGGGGGAGCTCGACGTCGAGGACGGCAAGATCGGCGAAGGGGCGGCCTTGATCCTGCTCTCCGCCAAGGTCCCAGGCAACCAGCAAGCCGACATCAACCTCGAGAACATCAGCCAGGGCGGCAAGGTCGTCGAGAAGCGGAAGATGAAGTTCGAAGTGGACGACCATTACTTCGACGCCTTCTGGCAGCGGGTGGAGACCCAGAAGGGCCGGACCATCACCCAGTTGCAGGTGCCGCTGGATGAGAACGTGATCGTGGTCATGCAAGACTCCGGCGACGAGGTCGACGAGAAGGCGCTCCGTCATTTCCTGCGCTCGATCGCCAAGGATTGCCCGGCGCGCAAGCGTCTGCAGGCGGCTCCGGATGACGAGCCCGAGAAGGGCGAAGCACCGGCGGCCACGCCGCCGACTGCGACCAAGGGGGACGACCGGCCCAAGAAGGACGACGATTAGCCGGCCGCGCGGGCAGTGAACTCGCTGCTGCGGGGGCGTGTCTGACGGTGGGAGCCACGGTGGGGCTGGATTCTTGGGCGGTTGACCGCTCCGCTCTTGCCCGTGGGCCGTGCTGGCCTAGGATATGGTTCTCCCCGAGAAAACGGGGGCGTAGCTCAATTGGTTAGAGCACCGGCCTGTCACGCCGGAGGTTGCGGGTTCGAGCCCCGTCGCCCTCGCTTCAGCCGACTTGCCGAGGCCAGCGTCCATGCACGCTGGCCTTTCTCGTTTTCAGCCCGACGTGACGCACCATTTCCCTCAATGCATGAGAATAGCCTCATTAGGCTGTTGACTTCCCTGCCCCGGCGCCAGACGATGAGGTTACAAATGGCCCAACTCCCAAACTGAGGGCCGGGGCGATGACGCTGCAGTCGAAGCACGAGCCCGAGTCGCAGAAGTCGGCGCCCTCGGGGGATACGGTTGTTGGCGATCAGCAAGTGGTGGCCAAGGGCGGTATGCCCTTCGACCTGCCGGCGACGGCGGCCTTCGAAGTGAACCAGTCGCTCTCGCCGTTCATGGACGGCCCGCCCACGGCCGACATCGCAGACTCCAGTCCGCGCCCCAGCCTTTCCCCCGTCGGGCAATACTTCCACAAGTTCGAACTGCTCGACATGCGTGGCGGCGGCGGCATGGGCGTCGTCTTCAAGGCCCGCGACACCAAGCTCAACCGCATCGTCGCCCTCAAGACCCTGCGCAACACCATCTTGCCCGAGTCGGACGAACTCGAACGGTTCCATCGAGAAGCCAAGGCCATCTCGCAACTGGCCCACCCTTTCATCGTGCCGCTCCTGGAGTATGGCGAGTTTCGCGGCACGCCCTACTACGTCATGCAGCTTGCCGAGGGCGGCTCGCTCAGCAGTTGGCGCAAGCACGCTCCCCGGCCGCCGGCAGAGGTCGTGGCCGTCGTGCAGAAGATCGCGCTGGCCGTCGGCTACGCGCACAGCCAGGGCATCCTTCATCGGGACATCAAGCCCGGCAACATTCTGCTTACGGCCACGGCCGAACCCATGCTGGCCGACTTCGGCCTGGCTCGAATGGACGACAGCTCGCGCCAACTGACGCCGACCGACTTCCTCGTGGGCACCCCCACCTACATGTCGCCCGAGCAACTGCGCGGCTCCCAGGTCGACGGCCGGGCGGACATCTTGTCGCTCGGCGTGATGCTGTTCGAACTGCTGAACGGCAAGCCGCCCTTCGACGACCCCGACCGGGCCGCCCTCTTCACCAAGATTACGCTCGCCAGCCCGCCCAAGCTCAGCACGCCGCAGCGGCCCGTGGACCGCAGCCTGGAACGGATCGTCCTGCGCTGCCTGGAAAAGCTGCCCGAGGAGCGCTACCAGACCGCCGAAGCGCTGGCGGCCGATCTGGCGGCCTGGCAGCGGGGCGAACTGCCGTCCCGCACATGGCGCGACTGGGCCGCGGGCTTCAGTCGGCGGGCCCGGCGTCATCCCGTGCGCGTGGCCCTCTCCGTCGCCGTGCCCCTGGCCCTGCTGTTCGGCACCTACTGGGGCGTCTCCTATCTCGACGACCAGCGCGCGATTCGCCCCTTGCAGCAGACCCTGCGACGGGGTGAGACCGTCACGTTGGTCCCATTGAAGGGCGGCCCCGTGTGGCATCGGGTTTTTCCCGAAGGCGCAGCGCATGTTTCAGGCTCCGCGACAACGAGGATTACGGCTCCATCTCAGGCCTTGATCGAACTCTTGCCCGGGCCGATGCCTTCCCATTTTCGCCTGGAGGTGGAGGCACGGCCGAGCATGTTCCTCTCGAACGACGTCGAACCTCGGTTTCTGTCGTTTGGTTGTTTTGTCGGCGGAACGCCGCTCATGACTGATGCATGGGACCAATTCGCATGTCAGGCCATCACGCTCACAGGGGAACCCCTATCGCCGCAAGCTGGACAGGTCGGGCTGCCAAGCCAGGCTCTGGTGCAAGCTGCAACGGTGTCCGTCGGCAGGGACGGTAAGACGCATTGGTTCGAGTTCCCCTTTCGGGGGCTGCAACAGGTGCCCGAATCGCAAGAAGGTCAATTGGGAGCACCCTGGCATCGGTTGGAGATCGAGGTGGCACCCACGGGCATCAGTGCCTCGTTTGATGGGAAGCCCTTCGCGCCCCTTGCGCTACCTGAGATGGTGAAGACCATGAGCATTCGGAATACGCAAGTGAAGCACGGCGAGCCACCCTTTCCGCTCGACATCAACCTGACCGGAAGCACCGGGCTAATTGTCGGAAATGGCATAGTTGAGTTCCGCAACGTTCGAGTCACTCCCTTGGTTCCTAGCCCATAGCCGGAGACGCCCATGCATCGAACGCCAGCCGTGCTTCTCGTCCTAATCCTGTCGAGCCTTGGCCTGGGGATGGGCGAATCCCTGGGTCAGAGCCCGCCAGTGCCTGTGATGACTCACTACGAGGCCACCAGCCGGGACTTGGACCTCGATTCGATGCCTTCGCACCTGGCCGTGATGTATCGGGTGCGCGATTCGCGCTTTCCGATTGCCCAGTGCTCGGCCGAGTATCGCTTGGCCAACGAGAGAGTGCCCTTCCCCCTGTTGCCGATTTCGAACCAGGAACAGCCGGACACGGCGGGTGCCTGGGGGGGGGGCCCAACCTCACGGCCACCCCCCGGCGCCGCTTGTTCAAGTCTGCGCTGCCCAACACCCCGCGCCGCTGCCCGAGG
>CALLZJ010000444.1 GCA_937858435.1 uncultured bacterium | reverse complement strand
TGAGTAGTGCCGCCGCGATCCAGAAAGCCAAGGATCAACTCGATGCCCACGTCCGGGACATGGTGGCCTGGCATTTCAACCCTGAGACCGGCTCGCCGTTTTGGCTAGAGCGCGTCCAACAACTCGGATTCGACCCACGCCGGGAGGTGACCTGCTTTGCCGACCTCACGAAGTTCGGCCTCTTCGAGGATGAATGGCTGCGCGGCGGCCCACTTCAGCGCTGGATCCCGCGCGGTCTGGCGGGCAAGCCCATCTACGTCTTCGAGACCGGCGGCACCACGGGCATTCCCAAGAGCCGCATCAACAGCGAGGACTTTCGCGTCGACTACTCGCTCTTCAGCAAGACCCTCCCCGAGCAGTACTTCCCCAAGGGGGCCAACTGGCTCATGCTCGGGCCGTCGGGTCCACGCCGGCTCCGTTTGGCCGTCGAACACTTGTGCCAGGTCCGGGGCGGCATCTGCTTCTGTGTCGATCTCGATCCTCGTTGGGTTATCAAGCTCATCAAGAAGGGCTGGATGGATCACCTCCAGGCCTACAAAGAACACGTCATCGAACAGGCCCTGACCATCCTGGAAGGCGGCCACGACATCAAGTGCATGTTCACCACGCCTAAACTGCTCGAGGCCTTCGCCTTGGCCCTCGAGAAGCAGGGCAAGACGATTCGCTCGGTGGGCATCACCGGCATCTTCTCGGGCGGCACGGAGTTCACGCCCCAGTTCACCCGCTTCGCTTACGAGGAGTTCCTGGGCCAGGGCGAAGTCTACATGACGCCGACTTACGGCAATACGCTCATGGGGCTGGCGGCCTCGAAGCCGATCGGACCAGCGGATGGCTTCAAGATCAGCTACTATGCACCGCAACCGCGGGCGGCGATCGAAGTCGTTGACTTCGATGACTACGAGAAGGTCGTGGACTATGGGCAGCCGGGCCGGGTCTGCCTCACCACGCTCACCAAGGAGTTCTTCATGCCGCGCTTCCCGGAGCGCGACGAAGGCGACCGCGAACCGCCCTATGAGCGTTATCCGTGGGACGGCGTGAGCGGCGTGCGCCCATGGCGCGGCGTCGCGGCCCAGACCACCGTCGGCGTCTATTGATCCTGGCCCGCTTCGCTTTGCCCCGAGGACAGCGCCATCATGCTCCATCTTCCGGTCCTGCGTTTCGGCGAACCCTACAAGAGCCTGGACGTCGATCCCGTGGTCCACTTCGCGACCGGGGAACAGATGGCCGAAATGTCGCGCGCCAACGGTGCACTTGTCGAGCGGGATATGCGGCACGCGCAACGCGCGCGGGCCCTGCTCCGCGACCTGCCCGCCGCCGACGTGCTCGCCAAGATGAAGGCCGCGGCCCAACTCTTCCTCGAAGCCGACCTGCCCATGGGCGACGGCGTGCAGAGCCCAACCGACTTCGTGAAACTCCAGTCCGCGACCACAGGCCTGCCCGAGAACATGTGCCGGGCCAACATGGCCAAGAACGAGTTCGTCCTCAAGAACCTCGACCGCATTCTGGACGCACTCACGCGCGGCCTCGACTTGGGTCTCCTTTCCCGCGGACATGGCATCGAGGCCCGAGGCGTGCCGCTCAGCTACCAGGCCCAGTCCCCCGTCTTGGGTATGGTGCTGCCCAACAATTCACCCGGCGTGCATGCTCTGTGGTTGCCCGTACCCGCCTTGCAAGTGGGGCTGATCATCAAGCCCGGCTCCGCCGAGCCGTGGACGCCCTACCGCATGGTGGCCGCTTTCGTTCAGGCAGGACTACCGCGGCAGGCCTTCGCGGTCTACCCTGGCGGCCATGACGTGGGCAATGCCGTGCTCACTTCCTGTACCCGAGCCCTGATCTTCGGCGGTGAGGCCACCGTCAATCAGTACAAGGGCAATCCGCGCGTCCAAGTCCATGGACCAGGCTGGAGCAAGGTCCTCGTGGGCTCCGACTGCATCGACCAGTGGGAGAGCTACCTCGACGTCATGGCTCAGAGCGTCCTGCTCAACAGCGGCCGAAGCTGCATCAATGCGTCCGCCATTTACGTACCCCGCCACGGCCGCGCCATTGCCGCGGCTCTCGCGGAACGGTTAGGGCCGATCGAGCCAACGCCGCCGGACGATCCCCAGGCCAAGCTCGCCGCCTTTACAATGCCGAGTCTGGCCGAGGCGATTCACCAGGAGATCGAACAGGACTTGAAGACTCCGGGCGTTGAGGACTGCACGGCCCGCTTCGGGCCCAGGCTCGTTCGGCATGAGCGGCACGCCTACCTCCGACCGACGGTGCTCTTCGCCGCCAGTCCCGACCTGCCAGTCTGCCGCCGGGAATACCTCTTTCCGTTCGTCGTGGTCGTGGAATGTGCCGAAGAACAGATGCTCGCCAAGATCGGCCCCACCCTGGTGGCCACCGTCATCACGAAGAATGCGGCCTGGCAGCGGGCCTTGCTCGATGCCACGCACGTCGACCGGCTGAACTTCGGCCCCATTCCCACGACGCAGCTCAATTGGCTCCAGCCACACGAGGGCAACATCATCGACTTCCTCTTCCGCTCCCGGGCGTTCCAATCGGACCCGCAGTTTGCGGCCGTCTAGTGGGCTCCCTGGTTGCCGAGCCGTTTGTGATTTCAATTGCACCAAAGCCCTCGAGACGTTAGACCTCAGACATGAGCCATAAGCCTCTTTTCGTCGGTGTGGACGTCGGCGGCCAGAGCATCAAGGCAGGCGTGGTCACCGACGTGGGCCATCCCCTGAGCTGCATCGACTTGCCCACGGAAGCGGATCAAGGGCAGGAACATGGGCTGGAGCAAATGGCCCGGGCCGTCGAGAAGGCCGTGGCCACTGCCCAGCTCACCTTGGCCGACTTGGCGGGCATCGGTGTGGCCACCCCCGGAACGATGGACATCCACTTCGGGGTTATCCTCGACCCACCGAATCTGAAGCCCTGGAAGAACGTGCCCGTCAGGCAGTTCATCCAGGAGCGTTTTCACCTGCCGACCGCGTTCCAAAACGATGCCAACGCCGCCGCGTTCGGGGAGTATTGGGCCGGTGCTGGACGTGGTTCACGGAGCCTCGTGCTCTTCACGCTGGGCACCGGCATCGGCTGTGGCATCATCGTGAACGACCTGATCATTGAAGGCGTCCACAGCCACGGGGCAGAGGTCGGCCACATCGTCATTCAGATGGAGAACGGCCGGATGTGCGGCTGCGGCCAGCCGGGCCACTTGGAAGCCTATGCCAGCGCTCGGGCCGTCGTGAAACGGGCCAAGGAAGCGCTCCGCGCCAACAACGACACATCTTTGCTGCGGCAGCAGCTACCCGCCGATGCACTGGCCACCGACGAGGAAGAGGAAACGCGCGAGGCTCGCTGGTGCAGCTTAGTCTTCAGCGCGGCCGTGGCCGGCGACATACTCGCCGAACGCCTCGTGGACCAGACCGCTTACGCCCTGGCCATCGGCGCCGTCAACATGATGCACACGATCGACCCGGACACGGTGCTCTTCGGCGGCGGCATGATCTCGACGGGGGATTGGTTCCTAGAGCGCATTCAACATTACATCCGCAAGCATGCCTTTCCCGTTCCCGCTGCCAAGGCCCGCATCGCCTACGCCGAGTTGGGCGGTAGTGCCGGCTACATCGGAGCGGCTGGCTGCGCCCACCGGGCCTGGCTTCGCAGTCAAAGGGCCTTCGAATGACCGCTTCTCGGCAGCGTTTCCGGGGCTGGCTGCTGGCGCTCGGTGTCGTCCTTGCCGCCGGCCTGGCGGTCGCCGGCACCTGGGCAGCACCCCGCCCCCCAGAGCCCGAGGCACCAGCCCGAGCAACCTCTCTGCGCGCTGGCGTCGCTCGAGTCGACATCACGCCACCTCTGGAGATGAAGGCAGCACTCGGCGGCTATGGCGATCGAATGAGCCGACCGGCTACCGGCGTTCACGACCGCATCTGGGCCAAGGCCCTCTGGCTGACTGACGGCCGCTCCAACGTCGTCCTCGTGAGCGTCGATGCCCTCTGTTTTCCACCCCCCGTCCGTAAGGCCGTCTGGGAGAAGCTGCGGGCGGCCCAGGTGCGACTCGACGAGATGCTCCTCCTGCCGAGCCATTCCCATAACAGCTTCGATCTCATGGCCCTGCATCCGGACAATGTCTTTGCCATCCCGCAGATGGGCGTCTTTCACCAGGCGGCCTTCGACCACGTCACCGCCAAGCTGGCCGAGGTCATCACCGCGGCGGGCCAGACCCTCGAGCCCATCCACGTCGGCACGGGCCAGAAGCAACTGCCCGGCTGGCATCGCAACCGCCGAAGTGCCACGGGCGTCGTCGATCCGGAGTTGCTACTCACGCGGTTCGACCGGGTCGACGGCTCGCCTTTCGCCGTGCTCGTGAACTGGGCCGCCCATCCGACCTTTCTCGGCCCACAGGACATGCTTTTTTCCGGCGACTGGCCCGGGAGCCTGCAGCGCTGTCTGGAAGAGTTCATCGGCCAGGGCGTGACGGTGCTCTACGCCAACGGGGCCCAGGGCGACCTTTCACCCACGCCACGCCCCGGGGCCGGCCAGCGCTGGGAGCAGGTCGAAGCCTACGGCCGCGGGCTGGCCCTTGAATGCCACAAACTCTGGCGCGACATTCGCACGCAACCTGAGAACGACTTGCAACATCATCGGGAGTCGATCACCCTCCCACCCCGCAAAAAGCACCAGGACTTCATGAAGATCGGCGGCAAGGAGTATGGCCTCTTGGACCAGGGACTTGAACTCATGCTCCACCGGCTCTTTCCGACTACGACCGACAGTGTCAGCGTTCGGATCGGTCCGCTGGTGATCGTTGGCGTGCCCGGGGAGATGGCCGCGGGGTTGGGCCTCGAAGTCAAGAACCAGGTCAAGCGTGAGACGAGAGCCGCGTTCGTCGCCATCGGCGGGCTGGCCCACGAGGGGATTAGCTACATCCTCAGCCCCGAAGAGTACCGCCGTGGCGGCTATGAGGCCACGATCAGCTTCTATGGCGACGAACTGGGTCCCGCTATCGTCACTGGCGTCGTCCGCGGGGCCAAGGCACTGGGCAGGTAGGTCTTCCCCAGCACGCTAGACGCAGGGCGAGGTCTCGGGCTCAACCGCGGCCAGGGCTGCGCTCGCCGTCGGATGCTCTTCACTGACCTGGCTCGCCTCCACACTTCGCAGCTTGCTGACCATCCATGCCGAGAGCAGCGTGGCCATGGTAGCTCCCCAGCCGACCAGGGCGAAATGCTCCAGTGGCCGGGTGTCGCGGCTGCCCGAGGCTCCCTGGGTGGACATCTCGCTCACGCCCAGGATGAGGCCGGCCAGACTGGAGGCCACGGCCATGGAGAGATGCTGAACGGCGCCGATCAGGCTCATGAAACTACCGCGACGCCGCGCGTCCGTGCAGGCCGTCACCAAGGCCAGGAGCGGCACGTTCCGGGCCGACGAGATCACCATGAAGACAGAGGTGAGCGTCAGAATGACCACCAGCGGCACGGTGGGCAGGTGAGTCAGCCCGAGCAAAGGCACCACCGTGGCCACGGCCGCCACGCGAAACACCAGGCGTTTGCCGTAGCGATCGGCGAGCCGACCTACCGGCGCGAGCGTGGCCAGGGTCGCCAGCCCACCGCAAAGGTAGACGTATTTCAGGTGCTCTCCTCGCATGCCGACATTGCCCACCAGGTAGATCGGCAGGTAGGGCGCGACGGCAAAGGTGGTGAACACCACCAGGCCCAGCATGGCCAGCCCCCAGCGGACATTCACGTCGGCGACGAGTTCCAGCGTCGCTTGCCAAGGCGGGGTCGGCGAACGAGGCCCAAGGTGATCGCGCAAACTGGGAAGCCGCCAGGCACAAAGGGCCAATAGGCCCAGGCTGAGTGTGGCCAGGGCTGCGAAGGGCCAGCGCCAGCTCCAGGTTTCCGCGACCATGAGGCCCAGGGGCACGCCCAGGATCGAGGCCAGCGAGAAGGCGGACATGACGATGCCCGTCGCAAAGCCCCGGCGTTCGAAGGGGAACACGTCGCCAATGATGGCCATGACGGCCCCGGCCAGAATACCGCCAAATAGCCCCACCAGGGCCCGGGCCAGGAGCAGCGTCACGAGGTTGCTGGCCAAGGCGCAGCCGAAGGTGCCCAGGATGAAACCGGCATAGAGCACCAGCAGGGCCCGCTTGCGATCGAGTCGGTCCATGAACCAGGTGGAGAGCAGCCCCGCCAGGCAGGCCGCATAGCCATAAATGCTCACCAGGGCCCCGAACTCATGCGGTGAGATGTGCCACTCCTTCTGCAGGAGCGGTCCCAGCGGCATCATGATGACGAAGTCCAGGACGTTGGTGAACTGAATCCCCGCGAGCAAGAGGAGGAGCAGCCACTGCGCCGGCTTCAGCCGCGAGTTGCCTGTCATGAGTCATCCTTGGCGAAGAAGGCGCCGACCATGCCACCTGGCCGGCTGCCAACCAGACGCTGGTCGGACCTCTAGGGTTCGCAACCGGCTATCCCGTCCCCGTCTTCAGTTCATGCACGAGTTCGCGGAGAAACGGCTCGGCATCCGACACCACGCCCACGGTCTGAATGCTGCCCCGATCCATGAGCTTGGTCACGGTCGCGGGGTTGATGTCCACGCAAGCCACCTTGACGCGGGCCGGGAGCAGGTTGCCCGTGGCTATCGAGTGGAGCATGGTGGCCATCATGAGACAAAAGCCGACCCC
>CALLZJ010000443.1 GCA_937858435.1 uncultured bacterium | reverse complement strand
GCGTGCGGCCAAAGTCTCACGTCCACCAGCCGGCGCCGCTGTTACAAGTCTGAGCTACTCAACGACCTGGCTCGATGCCGATGGGCGCTTTGCTTACCGGGTTACGACGGTCGACAAGAAGTATCGCGAGAGGTTCCTGCCCGACGGCAGAAAGAGCGAAGACTTGCCGCCATCCTTGCGCTTGCGCATTCCGATGGGGGCCGTTGGCCATGATGACCAACAGACTGGTAACTCTACCGGCGTTAACTGCACCGTCTCAATTACCATCACCTGTGGCAGCGTGACGAAGACTCTGCCGCCCGGGAACATCGACTACAATCCCACGACGGGGGAATTGAAGTACCACTTTGGCGGCCTCGGCCTGGCGGACGGCCAGACCTGCCTCGTCTGCGTCACGATCGAGAACCCCAGCGGTTCCGTGACCATCTGCTACTTCATCACGTTCCGCTAGGATTGCGGGTCGAGCTCGGGCGGAGGGTGCACCTTTCGTTTGGGGCATGCTAGATTCCTCGTTCCATCGCTGCCGGAGCGGATCAGCGCCGAATGGGGCAGATGCCCCAGGCCATCGGTGCACTTCGCCAAGTCCACAACCGGGTTGTATACGGCCGTTCATTATGGTAGAGTGCGGCCGTTGACCGGACGGTCGGCAAAGGGCCGGGTTGGAGGAAGGCCGCAGCGCTGAGGCCGCAATGAGCGCCGGGAAGCGTGGCAGGGTCCTGAAACCCTGGGAAATCAACGTGGTGATGGTGTCCAAGTGCGGCAAACCCCCTCCTGGCGACCCTCTGGCAAGCTCTGGCGGTAGCGCCCAGACGCGTGGCGAGCCCTGGAAACCCCGTCGGCAGGCCCTGGAGACCCTCTACAGCACCCGTGGCGCGGGGGAACCGGGCTTGACCCGTTCGCCAGTTTTCCCAGATAATCCGGTTTGCTGACTTCGAGCGGATGGAATCGGCTGCCGGGACCGCTCGGTCCCGGCTGCTCATGGAGGAGTTCCCGCATGCGCCGCTGCCTCATTCTGATGGCGTGCCTGTCGGCCTTGGCCCTGTTCAACGTGCTGCTGGCGACGGAGCCGCCGCTGGGGCTGGAGAGCGGCCCGACGCATCTCGCCGATGCCGCCCTCCACGGGGTTCACTTTGTGGATGCCCATGAAGGCTGGGCGTGCGGCGACGACGGCCTGATTCTGCACACGCTGGACGGCGGCAAGACGTGGGAACGGCAGGTGAGCGGTACCCGGGCCAGCCTGCGGGGCTTTTTCTTCCATGACGCCTTTGTCGGCTTCTGTGTGGGCCGGGAAACCCTGCCGCACGGTAGCGGGTCGGCGGGCATCCTGCTCTACACCGACGACGGCGGCACGCGCTGGCAGGTGCTGAGCTATCGGGACATGCCGGGCCTGGCGGGGGTCCATTTCGTCGATGGCAAGCATGGCTATCTCTGGGGCGAAGGCAGCGAGCAGCAGCCGACGGGGCTCTTCTTCACGGCGGACGGCGGTTCAACCTGGAAGATGCTGCCGGGTGAGCGTCGGCCGGGCTGGACCTCGGCGGCCTGGAACGCGAGCGGCGGCGGCCTGCTCGCAGGCCCGGGCGGCCTGGCGCTGGTGGCCCGGGGGCAAGTCACCCCCCTGGAACTGACCACGGAAGGAGGCCGGCTCGTCCGCGCCGTGGCCCGCCATGAGGACACCTTCTGGGCGGTCGGCGAACGGGGGCTCATGCAGACCAGCAGCGACGGGGCCGGCTCGCGCTGGCAGCCCGGGGGTCTCGACTTGCCCGTGGGCGTGCGGGAAAGCTGGGGCTTCGGCGCCCTGGCCGGGCGCGGCAACAAGCTCTGGCTCGCCGGTCGGCCCGGATCGCTCATCCTCCATTCCTGGGACGGTGGGCGTTCGTGGCAGGCTCAGGCGACCGGACAGAATCTCCCCCTCCACTCCATCTGCTTCGTGGATGACGAGCGGGGCTGGGCCGTGGGCGCTGCCGGCACCGTGCTCTCGACCACGAACGGCGGCAGGAGCTGGACCGCGCGGCGGCGGGGCGGCCCCCGGGCCGCGGCGCTCGTCATCCCCGCGCGCAGTGCGCCCACGCCGCTTGGGACGATCGCGCTCCTGGGTGGGGACGAAGGCTATCTCGTCACGGCCATTCAGGTGGCGCGGGAGGTTCGCAGCCCGGAAGTCATCGCCCCCAGCGCGGACCTGACCTTCCACGACGCGGTGCGGCAGTGTGGCGGCCTGGCCGGGGAAGTGCTGGCGGGCTTCGGCCTGCCCACGCATTTCGAGTTTAGCAATGCCTCGACCATCGCCCGCCACTGGGGTGGGGGCGACGAAGCCGCCGGACTGCAGCGGCTGGAGGAGCAGCTTGTCCTGGCACTGAGGCTTTGGCAGCCGGAAGTCGTGATCACCGACGCGGCCGATCCCCGGCATTCGGGCGGCCAGTTGGGAGCTCTCATCGCCCTGGCCCTGCGGAACGCATGCCAGAAGGCGGGGCGGGCCGACGTCTGGCCGGACCAGTTGGCCAAGCTCGATCTGAAGCCCTGGACGCCGCGGAAGCTGTATGGCCGGGTGGATGAGGCCCCGGAGGCTCAAGTGGTGCATGACCTGGATTTCACGCGTCCTGGCCTGCTGGCCTCGGCGTCGGACGTGGCGGCCCGGGCCCGGGGCATGCTTGGCTCCCTGATCGAGTTGACGCCGAGCCAGGACTGCTTCCGGCTGCTCTGGAGCACCGAGGAGACCGCCCGCCACCACCAGGCCTGCTTCCAGGGCTCGACGCTGGAGCGGGGCGGTCAGGCCCGGCGTGCCCTCGGGGCTTTCGACCAGGAACGCTTTGACGCGGTCAACAAGCTCACCCAGGAGCGGCGCGACGCCTACCTGGCACTGCAGCCGATGCTGACCGAGCCCACGCAGGTCCAGCAGGTCGTGGACCGGCTGCTCCGGACCCTGGCCCAGCTCGACGATGAGCATGGTGCCGAACTCACCTGGATGCTCGCCCAGCACAGTCTGAGCCAGGGGCAATGGCTCCTGGCCCGGGAGATGATGCTGGTGCTCATGGATCGCTACCCGGCTCACCGGGCCACGCCCGCCTCGGCCCGCTGGCTGGCGGCCTTCCAGAGCAGCACCCTGGCCGAACAGCGGGTAGCCCAGGGCCACTTCCTCACGACGGCCGAGTACGACTTCCGCCGCCCGCCCGCGCCGGTGGCGCGTCGGCCTGACCAGGCGGGGACCCGGACCGCGCCCACCACCGCGCCGCCGACCATCGTGCAGAAGCGCCGGGGCGATCTGCGGGCCTGGCACAAGGGCAGCCTGGCGGCCGGGGACGTGCTGGCGGCCTATGGACCCCAGTACTTCGGCGATCCGCGCGTCCAGTTCTGCTTGCAAGCCGCCCAGCGGCATCTCGACCAGGCCGACCGGGCCATGCTCTGGAACACGCAGTTCCTCGCGGGTCAGGCGAGCGGTCCCTGGCGGGCCGCTGCCGCCGCGGAAGTCTGGTTGCTGAAGCCGGAAGGCCCCTGTCCTCGGGGGCTGGCCCAGGCCAGTCTGGCATCCGAGCCGCCCTACCTGGATGGCAAGTTCGACGATCCCTGCTGGCAGGGGGCGCCCGTGCTGACGCTGCGGGACGTGTTCACCAGTCCCGACGGTGGCCGCTACACCACGACAGCCCGGCTCGCTTACGATGCCAAGCACCTCTACGTGGCCCTCTGCTGCGAGCATCCGGAAGGGGGCCACTTCGTGCCGCCGGTCAAGCCGCGCAAGCGCGACGACGACCTGCGCTCCTTCGATCGGGTGGCGCTGCTGCTCGACGTGGACCGGACGGGCGTGAGCTACTGCCGCTTCGAGATGGACCAGCGGGGCTGCGTCGCGGAAGACTGCTGGGGCGATCGCGGCTGGAATCCCAAGTGGTTTGTCGCGGTGGACAGCTCGGAGGCGCGCTGGCAGATCGAGGCGGCCATTCCCTGGGCCGACCTGGTCGGTACGGCCCCAGCGGCGGGCGACCATTGGGCCGTGAACCTGGTCCGCACGATTCCGGGCAAGGGAGTGCAAGTGCTGAGCCTGCCGGCCGACGTGGTGCCGCTGCCCGAGGGGGCCGCCCTCTTGCGGTTCGCTGCCAAGCCCTGAGCCAGCCGCCGCTGCCAGCATAGAATGACACCTGGCCCGCAGTTGGGTCTGTGGTCCTGGTGCCACGGAGGTGTTCCATGCTGGCGGCGCTCTGCACGCTCGGGTTCGTTCTTGCTTCGCCATCCTTCGCGATCGGGCCGCGGCTGGAGCCGCCGTTCCCGCCGGGCGTGGCCATCCATTCCTTGCCCGAGGAAAAGGGGCAGGGCTACGAACTGTGGCTTTCGCAGGAGATGACCCGCCGGCTGCACAAGCTGCTGGTCGAAAACGTCGACGAGCAACAGATCGCCGAGACGCTCCAGGGCCGCACGGAGGACCTGCGCATTCGCCTGGCGATCCTCCTGGCACGCCGCAACGTCACTCAGTTCAAGAAGGACCTCGAGCAGCACAACAACCCCCTCGGCGTGATCGTCACGGTCACCGGCCCGCGGTGGTGGGACGTGGCCACGCTCCAGCGCCCGGAAGAGGAGCGCGAACGGGTGCGTGAGCGGCTGCGGACCGTGCGGTCGCTGTTGCCGCGGCGGGTGCGGGGTCCATTCGATGCCGCCACGACGGCTCCGCTGCGGATCGCGGTGCGGCCGCAGCCGCCGGCCTGGTAACGTAGGCAAGCGATGGCCAAGTGCGAAACCGGATACCTGTGCGACGTCTGCGGCCAGGAGGTCGAGGCGATCGTCGACTCCGACCTTTACCTGCGCTACGTGCTCGGCGAGGTGGGGCCCGAGGAGTTGCCGCGCGGCCGGGAGCGGCACATCCGCTGCAATCCCACGCTGGCCCAGTTCATCGTCGATGAGCGGTTTGTACCGGTCTCCTGCCCGGAGCCCTTCGGCAAGGAGGGGCTCGATACCGACTGGGTCCGCGCGGAGGAAGCACGGGTCAGCCGGGGCTGGCGGCGGCTGCAAGAGGTGCCCATGCTCGGCGTCTCGGTAGCAGAGTATCCCCTGGCTGAAGTACGTGCCCGCTGGGCTGGGGGATGACGGTCGGACGAGGTCAACTTCGGGCCCGAAACGCCACCACGTCGGCCATGGCCACCTTGGGGCGGCCGGCGCGGCGTGGTCGTGAATCGCAGCTTATCTGAAACGTCGGCTACTTGATCTCGATCTTCGCCTTGGGCTTCAGTTCCGCGATCAGCTTGTCACGAAGCTGTTCGCCCAGCACGTCGAGCACTTCGTCCTTGACCATGTCGAAGGCGACAGGCTGGCCCGTCGTGCGGCCCGTGACCAGGATCAGGTGATAGCCGTACTGCGTGGTGACGATTTCACTCATCTGGCCGGGCTGGAGGCTGAAGGCGGCGGCCGCGAACGGCTCGACCATGGGGCCATAGCGCTGGAAGCTGCCGAGGTCCCCGCCGTTGCGTTTGGAGGGGCAGTCCGAGTCCTTGCCCGCCGCCTCGCTGAAGGCGTCGAACTGGGCCCTCTGCCGGCCCTGTTCGCGGGCCAGGTTGTCGAGCTTGGGATCGAGCTGGGCGACCTGGGCATCCACCCGCTTGACGATGGCCGCCCGCAGTTCCGTGATCTTGCTGAGCTTTTCCTGCTTGGCAGCAGCGTTCGCATCGGGGGGGAAGGCCACGAGGATATGCCGGGCGGAGACCTGGGAGCCGTTGAACGCTTCCGGGTTCTTCTTGAAGTGTTCCTCGAGCTGCGCGTCCGTGAACTGGGAGGCCACGAACTTCTCCCAGCGCATGTCGGCCGCCACCTGCTGGCGCATCTCCGCCTCGGTCAGCTCCAGTTCCTTGAGGAGCTGTTCCAGGGTGCGTCCCGTCCGGGCGGTCTCTTCCTTGACTTGCTTCATGCGGCCATTCAGTTCGTCGTCGGTCAAGGTAATCTTGCTGCGGACGTGCTGGTCCACGAGGGTGTTGGCGACCAGGAACTCGATGATCTCGGCCCGGGCCTTGGCCTGGTGCTCGGGCGGCACGTTCTTGAGTGCCCGGCGGACCATCGCCTCCGGGATGGCTTCGCCGTTGACGACGGCCGCCGGCTGATCCGGCAAGCGCTCTTGGGCCAGTGCCGCCGCCGGCAGGAGGGTGGCACTGAGGGCGATCAGGACGAAAAGAACACGTGCGCCGCGGGCCATGGCTATCCTCGCTTCCCTGTCACCCAGTTGATATGGGGCGAACGGCAAGAGAGGGCGGGTGAACCCCGCCGTGCCGGCATCTTAGCGAATTGGCCCGTCCAGCGTTGGGCCACCTTGCCTTTCTGGGCCCCCGCCCGGTGGACGCCAGGCGGGGCCGGCAGCGTATTGACGCGGTCCCCCCGGGCCAGCCGGCCGCCCAGGGCCACCGCCACGCCGAACCGCACCAACTCCAGGTCCTCCAGGCTGTGGGCGTCGGGGTTGATCACGAAGCGGCACCCCAGGGACTTGGCCTGCTTGACATGGAGCCAGTCGCAATCCAGCCGCTGCGGATGGGCGTTGATCTCGATCAGCGTCCCGTGCGCGGCCGCCGCTCGAAACACCGCCTCATGGTCCAGGGGATA
>CALLZJ010000442.1 GCA_937858435.1 uncultured bacterium | reverse complement strand
TACGGCGACCACCGAGATCTACCCTCTTTCCCTACACGCCGCTCTTCCGATCTCCGCCGAGATCTTCGACTATGGCCGCACTCCGGACGGGGCCTTCTACTACGTCATGGAGTACATCCGCGGGCTGTCGCTCTATGAACTGGTCAAGCGGTTCGGCCCCGTGCCCCCGGGTCGGGCCATCTTCATCCTGCGGCAGTTGTGTGCGGCCCTGCGCGAAGCCCATGGCCAAGGGCTAACCCATCGCGACATCAAGCCCAGCAACGTCATGTTGACCCGCGTGGGCCAACTCGGCGACGTCGCCAAGTTGCTCGACTTCGGGCTGGTCCAGGGAACGGACCTTAGTGCCGCTGAACAACGACTCACGGCCAAGGGCATTATCCTCGGCACGCCCGATTACATCTCACCGGAGCAGGCCAGCGGCACCACCGAGTGCGACGGCCGTTCGGACATTTATGCCCTTGGCGCCCTGGCCTACTGGCTGCTTACGGGTCAGCCCCCTTTTGTGCGGGCCACCCTCATCGACGTCTTCTTTGCCCACATGCACGAAACGCCCGTGCCTCCCAGCAAGCTGCGAATCCTCCCGAGCGACTTGGAAGCTGTCGTGCTCCAGTGTCTGGCCAAGGGGCCCGCGGACCGCTTTGCCACGGTCGAGGTGCTCGATGCCGCGCTGGCCCGGTGTGCCGCCGCCAGCGCCTGGACCGAGAAGGAAGCCGAGGCATGGTGGCTGGAGTATGGCACTGAGCTCAAGCCACCCTTGGCGCTGTTCGAGCCTGAAGAGCTGGGGCCGCAGAACAAGACCACAGAAGAGACGCGCTCCTAGCTCGCGACGGCGGTCAAGAAGCGTTTTTGGATTCAAGTAGCGCAGCCGCTTCAGATGAAGCTTTTCGATTGAACTGAAGACGAATGTCGTCGATATTGGCTGGGGGCCGGTTGCCAACTGATTAAGAACGATCCAGATGCAGCCCACTTCGGTCAGCCTCCTGGAGCGCTTGCGCGACAAGCCAAGTGATGCCGATTGGCACTACTTGGTCGGCGCGTACACGCCTCTTATTCATGGCTGGCTTCGACGCCACGCGGCCCTCTCGGCCGCTGACGCTGACGATCTGACTCAGGAAGTCCTCAGCGTCGTGGTGCGCGAGCTGCCCAGCTTCCGTCACAGTCAGCAGGCCGGGGCGTTTCGCCATTGGCTACGCAATGTCACGGTCAATCGGGTCCGGAATTTCCTGCGCTCGAGCCACGGCCGCGCTGCCGGCTCGGGGGACAGTGCGATCCTGGCCTGCCTCAGCCAGCTCGAAGACTCGCAGAGCCATCTGAGCCAGGTCTGGGATCGGGAGCACGACCTTCACGTCGCGGGACAATTGCTCAAACAGATGGAGCGCGAATTCCAGCCCAAGACCTGGCTAGCCTTCAAGCGGACCGCCCTCGACGGCCTCCGGGCGCCGGAGGTGGCCGCGGAATTGGGCATGACGGTGAAGGCCGTGGTCGTGGCCAAGTCGCGTATCCTGAAGCGGCTCCGTGAAGAAGCTCAGGGGTTGATCGACGCGGTCCCGCCAACCTCATGAAGGTCAAGGACTTCTGGCGATTGGCCCCCATGTGCCACCCAATCAAATTTCCAATGCCATGAGACATCAGGCATGTTCATGCACTCTTACTAGCAAGGGGCGTCGGCACTTGGACAAGCTCCCAGCCTGCTGAACTCGCCAAGGCAGGCCTGAAGTGTCATGGTGCCCTACCGGCGCAAGCCTTGGATGGGCAAGCTCGACTTGATCGACGGCCTCGGCCAGCTTGCCCCAAGACGGTTGAAGCCGGCATGCTTTTCCCGAACTCTCTCAGGGCGGACCGCGCATGACTCCGCTAACCAAAGGCCATCATCCCGATTCGACTGCGCTGGTGGATTACAGCTTGGGTCGTCTCGATGGGTCGGTCCTGGAAGAGGTCGAGGCCCATTTGGACGACTGTCAGGAGTGCCTGGCTGTGGTCGCCAACGGGCCCGATGACCCCATGCTCGACATCTTCCGCACGGCTCGGCAACGCGAGGCGGGGCTGGACACTGAAGTGAGGTCCGGCGGCAAGGCCTGGACCCACATGCTCGCTCCGCCCACCGTGGAAGGCGACATGGGCCGGCTTGGCCCCTATCGCGTGCTCCGTCTCCTGGGCATGGGCGGCATGGGGCTGGTCTTCCTGGCGGAGGACCCCAGTCTACGGCGGCAAGTTGCATTGAAGGTTCTGCGGCCTCACGTGGCGGAGGAGGCCGATGCACGGCAACGGTTTCTGCGTGAAGCTCGGGCCATGGCCGCCGTCGTGCATGACCATGTCGCCCCGATCTATCAAGTGGGCGAAGACCTGGACACCCCCTACCTGGCCATGCCCTTGCTGCGCGGCCAGTCGCTTCACGATCGGCTGAAGAATGGTAGCCGACCTACCCTCGGCGAGGCGCTGCGCATCGCTCAAGAAACCGCCCTCGGGCTTGCTGCTGCTCACGCCGCCGGTCTGGTCCACCGCGATATCAAGCCCGGAAACATCTGGCTCGAGGAGTTACCCGGCACCCCCTTCGGACATCGTGTGAAGATCCTGGACTTCGGCCTGGCACGCATCCATGGTGACGATTGGCAGTTGTCGAATCAGAACGTCTTGGCCGGGACGCCTGCCTATGTGGCACCCGAGCAGCTAACCTCGGCACCGCTCGACGCTCGGGTCGACTTGTTCAGCCTCGGTTGCGTCCTTTACGAGATGCTCGCGGGGGAGGTCCCCTTCACGGGCCGGACCACGTTCGAGATTCTGCAAGCGATCGCCACGCACGAGCCAAAGCCACTCGCCGAGATGGTGCCGGATGTGCCCCCGTCCGTCGATTTCCTGGTGCGCACCCTCTTGGCCAAGAATCCCGAATGCCGGCCACCAAGTGCCGCAGACGTGGCGGAGAGCCTGGCCGCCGAACTGAAGAAACTCGAGCCGGCTCCGTCCGCTTCCATGCCGCCGGCCCGCCCACGGTGGCGCCAGGCCGTGGTGGTCGTCGTCGGGTTTCTCCTCTTGGGGCTGCTGGTGGGGATCATCCATGTCCAGACCGACCAGGGCGTCCTGGAGATCATCACCGAGGTCGATGACATCCAGGTGATCATCGGGCGGGACGGTCGCGACGTGGACATTCTGGACCCGAAGACGAAACAACGCCTGGTGATTCGCTCCGGCACTTATCGTCTGCGGCTTGCCGACCAAGACGTCCCGCTCGAACTGGACCGCGACGAGGTCGAGTTGCGGCGGGGCGACCGCGTCGTTGTCACTGTGCGCCGGCGTGTGCCGCCCGCTCTTCCCAGGATGCTTACTGACGTCCAAAGATTCACAGGCCATTCCCATCCCTGGATCGAGTCGGTCGACTTCACTCCGGACGGCGAACGACTCCTCTCGGGCGGCTACGACCGAACGCTGAGGATCTGGAGCCGCAGCCAGGGACGCGAAGTACAGCACATCGACCCGCAGCAGGGGTCGATCCTCTGTGCCATCTTCTTCGATAACGGTCGCCGCATCTTGTCAGCCGGCGAGGACGGCACTGTTCGCCTCTTCGAAGTCAGCACCGGTAAGGAACTTAGCGTCATCCAGGGACATGCCGGCTCGGTACGTCGCGCCGTCCTGTCGCCGGACCAGCGCTGCGCCCTCACTGGCGACGTAACCGGCATGGTGCGACTCCTGGAACTGGCCACGGGTGCGGAGAAATGGGCCAAGCGTTTTGATGAGGGGGCCGTCGCCAGTGTCGCCTTCACGGCTGACGGCCAGACAGCCCTGGCGGCCACGGGCCAGCTTGTCGTCGTCTTCGACGTTGAAACGGGTGAAGAGCGTTTCCGGGTCAAGGCCGATGCGGAGTTCGTTTGGTGTGCGGCTTTCACGCGGGACGGCCGCCTCCTCGCCACGGGAGGCCGGGAGGGCATCGTGCGCTTGTGGGACGCCCGCGACGGCAAGCACCTCCGCAACCTGACCACCCAGCCGGAGTGGATTCGCAGTCTCCTGTTTGTCCAAGATGATCGGTACCTGCTCACCGGCGGCCATCGCAGTCACTTGGTTCTCTGGCACGTGGAGACGGGTCTGGAGGTGATGCGCTATGTCGATACGTCTGGTGCCGTGGCTTTCGCGCCGAGCCCCGACCATCAGCAAGTCGCCACCGCCTCCAACGACGGCACGGTACGCCTGTGGAACCTACCCTTCGGCCACATGCCGCTCTTGCCTTTCACCGCGGATGAAGCCCGCAGCCTGCAGAAGGATTGGGCCAAGCGCCTAAACCGGCCGATCGAGCAAACGAATTCGATCAAGATGAAGCTGGCTCTTATCCCTCCGGGGCTGATCCGCCCGGGAACGCAGACGCAAGCGATCATCACCAAGCCCTACTATCTCGGCGTTCATGAAGTCACCCAAGCGCAGTTCCGCGCGTTTGTCGAGGCGACTGGCTACCAGACCGATGCGGAAAGAAATGGCAAGGGCGGCTACATCGAGTTGAACAATACCCGTACCCAGCAACCTGACTACACCTGGCGCAACCCCAGCTATGCCGGCGGGGATGATCATCCAGTCGTCCAGCTCACTTGGAACGACGCCATGCAGTTCGGCCAGTGGTTCAGCCAGAAAGACGGGAGAAAGTACCGCCTGCGGACCGAGGTGGAGTGGGAATGGGCCTGCCGGGCCGGCACCGTGACGCGGTTCTTTTTTGGCGATCCCGCCCGCCTGCCAGAACACGCCTGGTGTCACATCAACTCGGACAATCGCTCCCACCCCGTCGGGCGGCTGCTCCCCAACGCCTGGGGCCTCCATGATCTCTTCGGCAATGCCGCCGAGCATTGTTTCGATTGGCATGCCGACTATCCCCACGGCACCGTGGTCGACTATGCCGGCCCAGCCTCGGGCAAGGTGCGTTCCAATCGCGGATGCGGCTTTTACAACGATCAGTTCGGCGCCTCCAACCGCGCATTCGCACCCCCCGATTTTGCCATGTACCACTTCGGCTTCCGCGTCTGCCTGGAGCCGTAGATCGCCACGGCCAGGTGCATGTCAGGGTCCGATGCTGATGCTATGCTAAGGGGAGCGGCCGCCAGCCCATCTCCCTGTCGCCTTGTGGGCCGGGGCCGCCCGTGGCGCACGCACCATGGTGCCAGGTCTGCTCCTTGCCGAATCCGCCTCCCCCGCCGTCTATGCGGTTTGGGTGGTCGTCATCGTCCTGGTCGGCTTGCTGGTCGGGTTCCTGGTCCTGCAAACCCGCTTTCACAACACTCCCGAGAAGCAGTGGGCCCAGCGGCTCCTGGACCTGTTGGCCCGGGCCAAACGACTGCGGCAGGGGGAACATGACCGGGCCGCCCTCTTCCATCGGCAACTGGAAAAGGAGATCGCTGACCGCACCGAGCGGGCCTTCGACGAATTCTGCTCGGCCATCACTATTGACGACCTGGCCCGGTTCGAGGGGATCGGCAGCGGCACGACGGCGAAGCTTCGTGAACATGGCATCACGAATTTGGCCAAGCTACGGCGTTTCAATCCCCTGAGCATTCAGGGGATCGGCGACAAGCGCGGCCGGGACATCCGCCGGGCCGAGCAGCAATTGGAGGCCGAGGCCCAAGCCCGGTTCCAGCGGCGTGACGTGCAGATCGCCCAGGAACTCGAACGGACCGTGCTCCAGTTGCGGCACCAGGCCGGGGAGCGGCGGCTCCGGAAGCAGGCCCGGATTCGTGCCCTCGACCAGGCCTATAGCGCGCTGGAGAATGCCGCCGACTTGGTCTATCAGGTGGCGTTCGTCCCCTGGCTCGCCGGGCGCACCAAGGACATCATCCCCGCTGACTTGCAGCACTTGCCCGAGATGCAGCTTGAGACTTTACTCCGCGAGGCCGAAGCCAAGGCGCTTGCATCCTGGCAGCCGCCGCCCCCACCCGCCGCGTTAGTTGAACCCGCTAAGCCCGCTGCCGCTTCCCCGCCGCCCGCATCCCCGCCCCCTCGTCCTGGAGCGGGCCGACCGACGGAGAAGCGGAGCCAATCCCCGCGCCCGCCTGTCAGCCCTCCGGCACCACCACCGGAAGACAAACGTGCCATCATCCTCGAAGCGGGAGTGGTGATCGGGGCCCTCATGGCTCGGGCTCACGGCCGTTTTACTCAGGCCGAACGCCAGGAGATCGATCGCTTCCTGGCTCAGAAGGCGGCCGATGACCCGGTCCTCCAAAACAAGGGGCGCAACTGGCTTGCCTTCTATGAAGCTGGGCCGATCAACCTCGAGGAAGTGCTGAAGCGGCTCGAACAGGTGGCTGGTGCCGAGGAGAAGCGCGAACTGCTCGACCTGGCCCGTGGGGTGGCCCTGGCCAGCAACGATATCGAGCCGCAGGAACTGGCCGTGCTCGCCCAGTTGTCCGCACGGTGGGGGATCGCCCTGGACTTGGGGCAGCGCCAGGCTCTCAGTCCGCAGGCGACCCCTCCGCTAGGCCCGGCACCGGCGGCCCGGGCTGAAGGCAGTCACGATCCGCGAGCCGTTCTCGAACTCGACCCGACCTGGCCCCTTTCGGTGGACCTGATCCGCCGCCAGTACCGCATGCT
>CALLZJ010000441.1 GCA_937858435.1 uncultured bacterium | reverse complement strand
CCCTCGCGCTGGCTCGACGCAATGCGGAGCGCCATCAGGTGGACCAGCGGATGCAATTCGTCCCGAGTGACCTTATGGCCGAGGTGCCGGCCGGTCAGCGGTTCGACTTCATCGTGAGCAATCCGCCCTACATCCCGACGGGGGAGATTCGCCACCTGCCCGTTGGGGTACGGGACTTCGAGCCGCACTTGGCGCTCGATGGCGGGCCGACCGGTTACGAAGTCACGATTCGCCTGATCGACCAGGCCCGCTGGCGGCTTGCACCGGGCGGCTGGTTGCTTCTGGAGACCGGTGCCCAGCAGGCGGAGAAAGTCGTGGAGGCACTGCGTCGTCATCCGGAGTACGGCGGGCCGGCCGTCATTCAGGACTATGCCGGTCATCCGCGCGTGGTCCGCGTCGGTCTCGCTGCGAGCTGATGCCGTGACGCTGAATCGGTCCGCCTTTGTCGAACTGAGCGATGCCCAACTGCTGGCCCAGTGCGCGGTGGACACCTATCGGGCCAGCGGACCCGGCGGCCAGAAACGGAACAAGACCAGCAGTGCGGTGCGGCTGCGGCATGAGCCGACGGGCCTCATGGTCATCGCCGAGGAGAGCCGGTCCCAGCACGAGAACAAAGCCAAAGCGCTGCGGCGGCTGCGGCAGCGGCTTTTCCTCAGCTTGCGGCAGCCACCTCCCCCTCAGGCCCTGGGTCTGCTAGCCTTAAAGGTAGGTCGGCGCGACGAGCGCTTTTGGCCGACCGTGGCCCAGGTGCTGGACATCTGGTGGGCCGTGGAAGGGCAGTTGGCGACGGCAGCGCAGCAGATCGGCGTCAGCTCCGGTCAGCTTCTGGCCTTCTTGCAGCGCGAGCCCACGCTCTGGACCCAGGCCAACCTGGCCCGGCGCGAGTTTGGTCACAAGCCCTTGCGGGCGACCTGAGAGATGGCATGAAGCGAGCGCCCTTTACCTGGATCGAAAAGCCCTTCCTCGCCGCCATGGCCCGGCCCGGCCGCGACGAGTTGAAGTGGCTGCGCTCCCAGGGCTTCGACGTGCTGCTCTCCCTTACGGAAGACCCGCCGCCCCGCCGCGACGTCGACGAAGCGGGCCTGCTCCTCTACCACGTCCCCATCCAGGACATGACCGCGCCGACGCAGGACGACCTCCAGCGGTGCATGTCCGCCTTGCTCAAGGCCCGCCGTCTCAACATGGCCGCCATCGTCCATTGCGAAGCGGGCCTGGGGCGGACCGGCACCGTCCTGGCTTGCTGGTTCGTTCAGCAGGGGCACACCCCCGACGAGGCGATCAAGCGCATCCGGCGTCTGCGGCCCGGCTCGATCGAAACCTCCGAGCAGGAAGAGGCCGTGCGGCAGTATGTCCCCATCGTCCTTCCGGAAGTCTGAAGACAAACCGGCCCCGGGACGCAGTCGTCCCAGGGCCAGTTGAAATGGCAGCGCGTGGCGGACGGCTAGTTCCCGCGACTGTGGAGCCGGACGTCGCTCAGCTTCAGCACGTTCACCTTGACCTCCGGATCGGTCGTGATGACGGTGATCGTGGCCGGCAGGTCATACCCTTCCAGCCGCTGGAACGTCTGGCGATGGGCCTCCGACTTCACGAGCGCCCCTGTCTGGGGATGCCAGCTCTGTACGACGTAGTTGGCCGGCAGCACCTTGCCTTCTTCGTTCTGGAAGTTCTCCATCATCAGGATGCTGAAACGGCTGTCCCCCATGGTCCGATTGACCATCATGATCTGGCGGTCCTTGATCCGATAGCTCGAGTGCATCTCGTCGTTGAGGACGTTGACGAGCCGGCCGAGGGGATGATCCACGTCCGTATCGGCGAAGGAGCAGGGGGTCTCGGTCGGGGTGTTGTCGCCGAGCCGATGGCTCACGGCGGAGGTCAGCACGCGCTTGGCCCAAGCCATGGCCGTCGGGTCGAGGTCGACGAGCGTGACCTTGCCCCGAGCATCGACGTCGACGGTGCCCTGGAACTTACGGCCATTGATGTTCACTTCGATGTTGGCCTTGAAGCCAGGGAAGTTGGCCCACGTGGCCCGGGCAGCCCGAGCGTTGGCCAGAAGGCGCGTCGCTTCCGGGTCGGGGGTCGGCTCGGCGGCGGCATCGGTGGCGGTGGTCGTCGCGAAGACGAAGGTCGTGTAGGTCCGGGCTTCCTCGTACTTTTTGCCTTCATGCGCGCCGGGCTCCTTGGTGGCATGGAGCACCCGCAGGCCGTAGGTGCCGCTCGGACCGGTGGGGCTGAAGCGGAAGCGCCCCTCAGCATCGGTCTTCACCGTCTGCCGCTTGAAACCCTCCGGCCCGATGATGGTCACGGTGGCGTCGGCGACCGGCATCGCCTCGTGCTGCACGATGAACTCGTCGGCCTTCTCGCGGCGGACCTGGAGCTTCATGCAGTCCCAGCAGGGCATCTCGCCCTCGCCGCGGTGGAGCAGCACGTTATAGGTGAGGAGGATCGGCGGCTGGCCTTCACGCTGGAAGACGCCGTAAACGCAGGAGCCACACACGATGTTGACGCCTTCAGGAATCTTGACCACGAAGCCGTCGGCCGCCCGCTCCATCTTCAGATCGTGGTGGCTGCCCTTGGCATCATGGCCGAAGATGCGCGCGTGCTGAATGCGATCGAGGAGCTTGGGATCGTCGGGGTCGAGGCTGTCGCTGAAGATCAGCTTGGCTTCATTGGGACCGGTGGGAATGAGCCAAACGAAATGGGCCTGAGCGGCCAGCGGCAGCAGCGCGAGTAAGGCCAGACTCAACAGACAGCGGCGCATGGGCAAAACTCCTTGGCGGAAAGAGACTGAAGACCAAACAGGCTAGCGATCCTCCTCCGGCTCGGGCGGCATCCCGACCGTCGAGTAGGTGTAGGGGCTTGGCATCGTGGCAGTGCTCGGCGGCTTGGTCGTGCAGCCCGCCGCGGCGACGCAGAGCAAGAGCACGATTAGAACGAAGCAACGAGACATTGGGCATACTCCAGGTGCGAGATCGGAACCAACTCGTGGATATGGCTACCGATGGCCGGCGTGCCTGACCACGCGCACGTCCCGCTTCACCGTTCCTTCACTTGCTCCATGGGACTGACGAAACCCTCGGTGGCCATCGGCGGTCCCGGCGTGGCCCGCTGGCAGCCAGCCGACAGGAGCGACAGGGCCGCCAGGCCGACCATCCAACCGGCAAGAAGCCACCCACGCTGAAGGTTGGTCATGGTCGGCTCCTCTAGTCCAAGACGCTCGGGTCGACCACGTCGCCGCCAGCCCGGCTGCCCAGAGCCTGGTAGATGGCCATGGGGGTGCTGGCCTTGAGGAAGTGGGCCGAGCCGTCGACCATGACGAAATGGCAACCGCCGACGTGGACGCTGCGGAAGGCGTAGTAGCCGCTCTGGGCCCAGGTGGCCGGGTCGAATGGCAAGTACTGCGTCGTGTTGATCGGCGTGTTCGTGTAGTTGTAGGAGTAGCCCACGTGACCCATGGCCCAGACGGTCAGGCCGGTGAATTCCCAGCCCTTAAGCGTGTAGTGCATCTCGCCGGCGAGCAGGGTGTTGCTCGTGCCGTCGTGGATGTCGGGCAGGCGCACGTCGCCGTCACGGAGCGGGATGACCGCGCCGTCGGCGGGCGAGAAGACCGCGCCGTGGGGCCCGCCGACGGAGACGAGCTGGCGGTTGCCCGAGCAGAAGCCGTAGCTACTGAAGCCGGGGTAGGGCGGGTTCTCGGGCCGAGGCATGGCCGGGGCCAGGAAGCACTTAAGCGGAGTGGCGACGATGGCGTCGTTGGGCGGCAGCCAGGGGTCGATCTCGGGACGGTACTGGCGGCCGATGGGATCGTGTTCGAGGTAGGGCAGGATCTCGGTGAAGCCGCTGTAGACCTGCGAGTAGGGGCCCGGGGGCGCGGCGAAGCTCTGGAACTTCGTGGCACTGGGCAGCCGGCCGCGGTCGTTGTGAAAGTGGTGGACGGCGATAGCGATCTGCCGCAGGTTGCTGCGGGTCATCATCTTGTCGGCGGCCTCGCGCACCTTCTGAACGGCCGGCAGCAGCAGGGCCAGTAAGAGGGCGATGATGGCCAGGACGATTAAGACCTCGATAAGCGTGAATCCGGAGCGGACGGGGTAGCGCATAGGTCCTCCTCGAGGAGAAAGGGGTTACCCATGCTGCGTGGCGAACGGAGGGACCGAAATCCGAACGGTGGCTGAGCAGCGTGAAGCAGTCGTTGCTTACTTCTGAAGGATGAGCTTGTTCCGGCGTGTGATCCGCAAGCGGTAGCAGACACCGTCGTGGTCGATCAAGATTTCGCGTTGCCCCTGGAAGAGGCAGTGGGAGTCGACGCTGGGAGCGGCCGCGGCGGCGGTCGGCTCATCGTCGGCGTCGACGTCGGGGATGCGTTCAAGGAGATCGGCGTTCATGAGGCCCTCGGCTCAAGCATGAGACTGAGACGCAATCTCAATAACTGAACCTATTCATAATCGCCCAGCCGCTCCTTGGCAAGAGGGCGCGCCAATTTCCACGGTCGTGGTCAGGAAGACAGGCCAAAGATGGGCGGTGAAATGCCGGCCTACCGCAACTCGTAGGTGATCCGCCCGTGGCGGGCTGAGCGGCTGATGCGGTCAGCCGAGTAGAGCCCGGCCAGCACGAACTCCATGCACGAAGCCCGGACGGCCAGGTCTTCGCTGGGATTGACCTCGAACGCCTTCTCCCAGGCTTTGGGCACTCGGCGGAGACGTTCGGCATAGTGCTGCGAGGGCAACAGGTCGCCGACCTCGATCTTCACGCCCTTGCCGAACACGTCCACGATCTCGTCGAGCCCGTGGCGGGTGACATATTCATCGAAGACGGTCTTGATCGCCTCCGCCTGGATGGCCTCGAGCACCTGCCGCTCGCTCATCTGATGGCTGCCCATCAGATCGAGTTCGAGCTTGCCCAGGGAGGAGGAGAAGAGGTGGCCCAGGTCGCTGATGCGGGGGACGGCGGGGCGCTCCCCCAGCCGCACGCCGCGGTGGCGGGCGCTGGCCACCATTGTCCGGTAGTTGGCGATGCTGAAGCGGGCCGAGACGCCAGAGGCCTGGTCGACGAACTTGGACTTGCGGGCACAGATCGTGATCTGCTCAACGATCTCCTTCATGAAGGGCGGGACGAGCACGGGGAACTCGCCGTCGAGGTCGAGCCCGGCCTCTTGCTCCATGATCTCGATGCCCAGCTCCCGGTCGAGTGGATAATGGGTCTGGATCAGGGCGCCGACCCGGTCCTTGAGCTGCGGGATGACCTTGCCGCTACGGTTGTAGGTCGCGGGGTTGGCCGAGAAGAGAATGAGGACGTCGATGTCGAACTTGACCGGGTAGCCGCGTATCTGCACGTCGCGTTCTTCGAGGATGTTGAAGAGTCCGACCTGGACCAACTCATCCAGTTCGGGGATTTCATTCATGGCGAAGATGCCGCGGTGCATGCGGGGGATGAGGCCGAAGTGGAGAGCATCCTCGTCCGCCATGCTCACGCCGCCCGCCAGCTTGGCCGGATCGATCTCGCCAATGATGTCCGCAAACTTCGTCCCGGGAGCCAAGCGCTCGGCATAGCGCTGGTCCCGGGGCCACCAGGCGATCGGCACTTGGCGTGGGTCGACCGCTTGGACCAACTCGCGGCCCACTTTCGTGATCGGCCGCAGGGGATCGTCGTGCAGCGGAATGCGGGGGTCGTCGAGGTAAGGAATGGCCTCGTCGAGGAAACGGGCCAGCAGCCGCATGAGCCGGCTCTTGCCCTGTCCCTTCTCACCGAGGAAAAGCATGTCGTGGCCGGCGAGCAGGGCCAGGTTGATCTCGGGGATGACCGTGCTGTCGTAGCCGACGATGCCCGGGTACAACTCCGTCCCGGACTTCAGCATCCGTAGGAAGTTGTCCCGCATCTCCTGTTTCACGGTCTTGGAACGCCAACCCGCCTGGCGCAGGTCATGGAGGTTGGCGGGCCGATCAGCATGGGGCATGGTGCAGTTCCAGGGAGAGTTCGATCAAGGCCATTGTAGGGTGGCTGTGGTGGGCTCGATCAGATGACCGTGAAGGAAGGAGGATTGCAACGGGGGCGGGGGGAGGGTGGTTGTGGGTTCGGCGCGGGCTAAGCCCGCGGCAACCCCCTCGGCTACCCCTGTGGCTTCCGGTCGATGGTGAGGGTTAGGGGCGGCGGGCGAGGCGTTCCACTTCGTCAAAGATGGGGCGGACGGCTCCCTGGCGGGAGGCGTCGGCATTCTCGAAGTGCTTCTTGACGTTAGGGCTGGCGGGGTTCGGGATATCGCAAGAGAAGAGCCATTGCCCGTCGACGAGATCGAGCCGAAGCCGCGTCGCGCCGCGCTGCTGCAGGCGTTCGAGCATGAAGTCGAGTGTGGGTTCCGTGCTGTTCCACCCCACGGGTTGGACGCCAGGCGTTCCAGCGGGTGTGACCAGTTGGGCCGGGGTCGGATTGAGCGAGTCGGTCGAGAGCAGCGTTGCCGTCGGTGGCGGGGGGGTCGGGGCGGCCGACTGGGCATTGTCAATGGGGTCCGGCCTCGCGACCGGGGGCGCGGCGGGGCGGCCGCTCCCCGAGACCCAGGCC
>CALLZJ010000440.1 GCA_937858435.1 uncultured bacterium | reverse complement strand
AAGATCAAGAATCGGTGGGCGTCGGCCTCAAGAGGCACGGGTGTGCGCCCCCACCAGGGTTGAGCTGCGGCCAAAGTCAGGAGGAGAACCACGGCCAGCAGGCCCGCTCGCGCCGGCCGAGTGGGCCGTGCCCCCACTTCGCTCGTCAGGCGCCCTGGCGGCTCGCCGGTCCAGGCTGCCAACGCTCGCACCCGACGCCGCGCTTCCCAGGCCCACAAGAGCAGCAACGGCACCGCCAGGAGCGCCAAGGCCAGCGCTGTTGGCTCCAGGAACTGCTGCGAGAGCTGCTTCAACCATGACCCGATCATGGCAACATCCGCCTGAAGCTGCATTCGAAAGCGATCGTCAGCACTAGCAGCACGAGCCCGGCCACGAGCAAGAAGGGATAGAGTTCATGCCACTGGCCGTAGTCGGGGGCAGCCGGTGCAGCCCGCTCCAAAGCGTCGATCTGCCGTGCCAGTTCGAGCAAGGTATTCGCATCGCCGGCACGAAAGGCCTGACCGCCGGTGATGGCGGCAACGTCGGCCATGGCCCGGGCCGCCTCCTCTTGTTCCCTCTGAGTCAGTTCGGAGGTTGCCGAGGCCGGGCCCGTGATCAAGATGGTGTGGATGCGCACCCCCAGGGCGGCGGCGATGCGGGCAGCCTGGCGTGGCCGCAAGGCGCGTGGGACGACTTCAGGCCGAACGTTGTGCTCGCCATCGCTCAGCAGGACAAGACACGGTCGAGCCGGACTGGCACGTCGGACTAGGTCGACTGCCAAGACCAAGGCATCGCCGATGTTGGTGGTGTTGTCGGGGATGGCCCCCACGGCTTCGACTTGCTGCACAAGTTGGAGCAAGGCCCCGTGGCTGAGGGTGGGCGGGCAAAGGTCCTCGACGTGAGCCGCGAAGGTGACCAGGGCGATGAGGTCATCGGCACGCCCCTTCAGCGCTTCACCATCGCCACGCACCAGGCGCGTCAGCATTTCCTGGGCCGCTTCGAGGCGCGTGCGGGCCTGACCGTCGTGCAAGAAGTCAGTCTCGGCCATGCTGCCGCTCACATCGAGGACCAGACCGAGCACCGCGGCCTGGGCCGGCAGCCGCGTCGTTCGGTCAGGCCACTGCGGCTGGGCGGCTGCCAGGATCAACAGCAGCATGACGCCCCAGCGGCCGCCGCGGCTGGCCCATGGAATCCAGTCCAGAGATGCACTGGCCGGGACCAGCCCTAAGTCGGGGAAAGGCAAAGCCGGGGCTGAGGAGCGAGGCCACCAGCGCAGGACCAGTGGCACGGCCAGGACCAAGAGCAGCCAGTAGGGTTCCGCGAGCCTCATGGCGGATCTCCCTGACGTGGCTTCTGCAAGGCGGGTAAGAAGCGAAGCTCCGAGGCACGCAACACAGGAAACCGATGGGTGCCTCCCGGTCGGCCATACCAGACGCAGAGCTGTTCGAAGGCCAGAAGCCCCTCCGCTTCCCAGGGGGCCACGTCCGTCTCGAAGTGCAGGCCGGCGGTGAAGGGGACCCGGTCCAGGAGGAGCAGTCGATCCAAGTAGTTCCATCCTTGATGTCCAGTAGCAGCGTCTCGGCGATGGCCCGCCACGGCTCCGTCGTGCTCGCGGCCTGGGTCCAGCCCCATGCCAAAGTAGTCGCCCAGTCCCGTGCCTTCCCAGGAGGGGCCATTCGGCGCGAGGGTCCCCATCCGCTCCCGGCCGTCGCCCCACCAGTGCGGCGTCGGGTTGAGCACGTGCAGACTCTGACCCACAATCACTCCGGCCCCTTGGATCGAGATCAGGTTCAAGGGCTGTGCCGGTCGCGGCGGGACGGGCCAGTGGCGTTGCCAGCGTGCATGGAAATGGAGCAAGCGCGGCGACCAGGGCTGGCGCAGGAGCACTACTTCCCAACGCCCTTCCACAGGTCTCTCTCCGAGGTTGACAAGTGCCAACTCCCCCACGCGTTCCCAGGGCATGACCCAGGTCGACAAGCCCGAGTGGTTGGCCTGCCAGCGGGTGGTCAGCGTGCTCCGCGGCTCTCCTTGGAGGCCGGCTCCGAAGAAGTCCAGCACTGGACAAACAAGCTGGGGCTCGGCGGGCTCGTCGAACCGCCCCACGAGTACGAGTGATCGCAGCTCTAGTGGCGCGGCCCGCCCCGTGAAGCTCAGGCGCATCAGCTCCACGGCAGCCGCCCCGACGTGGGCACAAAGCACTTGCCGCTCTCCCGGTGCCAGACGGAAGTCGCCGGTCTGTCGCATTCGCTGGCGCGGGACCAGGTCAGCGGGTTGGCGTAGGGCCAGGGACCGGGCCACCTCCGCTATGCGGGATTGATGTTGCCGCAACTGGTCGATGCGAAAGGGGACCACGTCTGTGCTCGGGGGATAGACCCGCACAGTCGCATGCCCCACGAAGCCCATCCGCTCAGCGCGGATTTCGAGCCGCTGGCCAAAGGGAACGGGCAAGAGGCAGACGCCGGTCCCGCCACGCATCTCAGCCAGGGGAGGCGGCACGCGGGCCGTTCCTTCTTGATCCCAGGAGCCGGCCAGCAGGTCGATGAGCGGCGCGGCCACCACCTCCACGCCGTCGACGCGGATCCGCACCCGGCCCGCTCCGCTCGGATTCGGCGACCAGAGCCGTACCAGCACGCCGGGCCCTTCTACGGCAACCCAGGGCCCACCGTCCGGCGCCCCGGCTGCGTCAGGTCGATCCCCGCCTGCCTGAACGGGCCGGACCACGAAGTGCCGAAGCTGATAGGCGGGTTCAGGCCAGCGGGCAAGTTGATGCAGGTCGGTCAGCTCGGCCACGAGGCTGGCCAGGTCGATGGCGTCGGGCCCGTCGGCCGCTTCATCGACAGGCCACCCACTGCCAAGCGGGATTGCCAGGCCGAGGACCAAGCACGTCAGAATGGCCAGGTGGGCAAGGACGCTCATGAGCTTCATCTCTTGCCATGGTAAGGGACCCGTGAGCCGGGTGAAAGTCAGACCTGCCGACTTTTGCCAGCCTCCGTGGTGGGGGCCGCCGGTGGCACGGTGGGCTGGTCAGGCTCGGCCTCGGGCATCCACGGCAGGAGGATTATACCCACGAGGTAGATCAGACAGGCCACCGAGCAGGCGGCCGGGTAGCTGCCGAACATCCCCAAGAGCGTTCCCACCTGAAGGGCACCGACGGCAGCAAGGATGCGGCCATGGTTGAACGCGAAGCCCTGGCTGATCGACCGCACCGCCGTGGGGTATAGGCTGGGAAGGTAGTAGGGAAGCCAACCCGTGAAGGCCCCGGCTCCGATGCCGGACGCCAGGACCCATATGTGGAAGCCGGTGGCGTTCGGATCGGAGAGCATGAAGAGCCCCATGGTCGTGAGCAAGGCCAGGATGCAAAGCAGGCCGTAGCTACGACGGCGGCCCCAGCGATGGGCGAGCGGCGCGGCCAGGATGCCCCCGACGAAGCCTCCACCGGCGGAAATGAGTGCGGCCACGTCTCGGGCCAGGGGGCCCGCATGTTGGGCGGTCCACAGGGGAATCCACTGGATCGCGCCCCAGGTGCCAAGCAGCGGCACGCCGCTGATCAGCGCGCCCATGAGCAGCCGACGCCGCAAGGCAGGCCAACTCCACGACGCCACTCCGCCCGCCGTGTGCAGCCGTCGGGCGTAAGCGCGAACGGGGTACAGGCAACCCGCCAGCACCAGGACATAACCCACGCCGCTGAGGACGAGCCGAACGACCAGCGGCCACTCCAGTGCCCAGGCGGGGATGAGTGTTAGCCGCCGGCATGCCGCAGCCAACACCCCGGCCAGGTCGACATTGGACCAATGGCGCGTTGCTCCTCGGGCCTCTTCCGCCTGCCATTGCCAGGACTCGGGGACCGCCTGCCGGATGAACAGGACCAAGAGCGCGGGGCTGAGTCCCGAGAGCAAGAGGAGCCGCCACCCCCGATCGGCCGTGAGCCAGGCGACGGTGGGCTCGGAAAGGCCAGCCGCCGCGAGGGCCCCGGTCAGCCATTCCAAGAGCAGTGTGAGAGAGAGGCTGACGAGCGCTACCCCCATGAAGCCGATGTTGACGGCGGCGCCGACGATTCCGGCAAGCCAGCCTCGGGCCGAAGCGGGCGACATCTCCACCACGAGCGCCAGCCCCAGCGACCATTCCCCACCCATGCCCAGTGCCGCCACGAAACGGCAGACGCCCAGGTGCCAGGCACTCCCGGCGAAGGCCCCCAGACCCGTGAACACGGCATAGGTCAGGATGCTGAGGATCATGGCGCGGACCCGGCCGAATCGGTCCCCGAGCCAGCCGAAGAGCACGCCCCCCGTGGCAGCCCCGACGAGGAACCCGGCCTGGATCAGACCATACCAGCGGCCAATCGCTCCTTCGCTGGGATCGGGGAGCAAGGCCCCGAGAGCGGGCTGGGCCACCAAAGCGAAGATGCCCATTTCGAAGCCGTCGAACGCCCAGCCGAGCAGGGCCGCGAGCAAGGCCAACCATCGGCCCCGCCTGGTCGAGCGGTCGTCCATCTTCGAAAGCCCTCGCAGTTCTGGTCGCGTCCACCTTCGACCGGTGAGAGGCGGTGCCTGCCGGGTGTCACTCTATGGAGCGATCATGCCGTCAAGCCCCGTCGCTGCTCCGGAGTCCGGCTCCGTCGGTGAACCCGGCGTTGACCCTCGCAAGGGCGTGGCTTATGATGGGACCAGTTTCACGAAAGCGCTCTTGCGGGATTGAGACTCATGAGTTTTGGCGGCAACAGCCCGACCGACTACGCCACGGCCCGCGGCCGGGACTGGCCCAGTGTCCGCCAGTTCAGTGTCTTCCTGGAAAACCGCGTCGGCGCCCTCATGGAGATGGTCCGCAAGTTCGAGGCCTCGGAGAATCGCATCCTGGCCCTGTCCGTGGTCGACTCGGCCGATTGTTCCATCGTCCGCATCGTCCTCAGCGATCCCGAGCGGGCTTGCGAGACCTTCCATCTGGCTGGCCTGCCCTATCTCGAAAGCAACTTGCTCGTTGTCCGTCTTCCCAAGAGCACACAGCCCCTGGCTCAGACATGCAAGTCGCTCCTCGCGGCCGAGATCAACATCCACTACGCCTATCCGCTGCTGATCGGTCCCCAGAGCCAGCCTGCCCTGGCCGTCCACGTCGACGATCAGGATGCCGCCATCGCCTCCCTGCACAAGCAGGGGCTGGAGATCTTCACCGAGAACGAGCTGCGCGGCTCGTGACCTGATGCCGGAGCCTGCCTTGTCCCTCGCTGAGATCTACTTCTGCCTGGGCGCGATTGGCACGCTATTTGTCACTGGCGTGGGCATCGTACCCTTCGTCCCCGAGGAGTTGGCGGTCTTCGGGATCGGGACCATGGCCAGCCGGCAGAACTTCACGATTTGGATGCCGTGGCTGGCCTGCATCGTCGGCGTCCTGGGAACCGATGTGGTCCTCTACGGCATCGGCCGACTGGGCGGCAGCCGCTTCTTCGAACTCGGCCTGGTCAAGCGGTTCATCCCCGTCGAACGCCGGCAGCGAATCCTCGAAGGCTTTCATGGCCATGGGGCCAAGTTCCTCGCCACCGGTCGGCTTCTGCCCGGAGTGCGGACGGCGATCTTCATGGTCGCCGGCGCCATTCGCTTTCCCTTGCCGCGCTTCATGCTCGCCGACCTGGTCTCGGTTCCCATCGTCAGCATCTTCTACTTCGGCAGTTTCTTCTTCGCCGAGGTCATGGCCAAGCTCATCGACAACCTGCACAAGACGCAATATGTCGTCCTCTTCGTGCTGGTCATTGCCGTGGCGGTCATCGTCGTGTGGCGCTGGCTGCGGTTCGTCCATCAGCGATCGGCGGCCAACGACTTCTCGCCGCCCCAGCTCGCCGGCCTGACGCAGCTCACCGGCTTTGGCAGTCAGGCAGGCGAGTCGGCCCAGCCTACGGAGCCGGGGTCAGCCAAGCAAACGGGACCGATCACGACGGAGCATCCGCTGCCCCAGTCCGAGCCGTCTACTCGCCTGGAGACGGCCAAGCACCCCGAGCCCAGCGACAACGGCGAGATGGGCTCGGCAAGCGCGCCCGCCGACCCGATGACCCGCGCCCCGGATTAGCGGTGCCCTACTGCTGCGTGGGTCACGGCGGGGGTGGCCCCTCGGCCGGAGCGGCGATTGGCACCCGGATGAAGTGCGGGAAGTAGAGCCGGGCGTCGCTGGCCACGTGCCAAAAGTCAAACGAATTGGTCGCATAACTGATGACGAGTTCCGTCTCGGTCGTCAGTTGGGGGTGGCCCTTGGCCGCATAGCAGAAGATGCGTCGATCCCAGGCCGCTTCAGGACAGCGATAGAGCTTCACGGCCCTGGACCAGGGGCCCCACGGTTCGGGAGCAGTGCGGGCCATGATCTCCGGCACGAGAAAGTCCGCTTGGTAGATAAGCACATAGCCCCGTCCGCCGGGCAGCGGGCTGACCGATCCCTCGCTTGCCATGTCCGAAGTCAGGTAGTGAGCTTCCTCTGGCTTTTCAGACCAACCCTTGTCACCTGCCCAGTACCGCCAGGTGGAGAACTCGTCGAGCCGGGCCAGCGGTGCCCGGGCCACGATCAACGAACGGCGGGGCACGGGGCCCAGCATCTTCTCGGAGGTGCCATAGATGTAGACATCGGTGCCGATCGGCATGACGGCGGTGCCGAAGGTGCGCGAGCCGCCCGGTTCGTAGAAGCAGTTGGTGAGCTTCTTCTGGGTGATCCGCCAATCGACGGGCCGATCTTCTGGGTTGTCCACGATTCCGAGCCATTGGCCAATCTGCTTGAAGCCGAAGACGCTCTTGTCGTTGGTGCGTTCGATTTGGGCCAGGAAGAGCCAGAGTCGTCCCTGGGCTAGCGCCCCGCCAAAGAGCCAGTACCAACCCTTGCCGTCGGCCGGCGTGATGAGAGCGGTGGGCTTGCCGTCGGCATCCCGGCGGACGAAGAACTCAACCTTGGCCGCGGGGCCGACCCCGTCTTGCCAGGCCGCGGTGTTGTTGACGATGGTGGCATCCGTCCGCTTGCCGTCCCGCACTTGTCCCACCCAGGTATCGCTGAAGAGCCAGAGCGTTCGGGTCGGCGACAGCGGCACGGAGTAAGAACCGTCGGCACCGATCCAGCCCGAGGTCGACTCGAACAGCCGGGACTGTTCGGTATGGGGCTCGGCCTGTCCGAAGCGGACGCAGGGCTCCGGTGGCTTGTTGCTTGGCGGCGCGGGAGTGGGGACCTGCTCCGACCCGGGCGGCTGGGCGGTGCGAGCTGCCATGCCCAGGCCAACGACGAGGACCAGCCCCACCAGCGCCAGTCCAAGTCGCAGCATCATGGGCGGGGCTCCTTTGAAATCGAGGCCTGTTCGGCTGCTACGGCCTAGCCCCGCAGCAACTGTCGCAGCACGAAGGGCAAGATACCGCCGTTCTGGTAGTACTGCACCTCCCGAGGCGTGTCGATCCGGACGCGGGCCTGGAACTGCTTGACCGAGCCGTCCGTCGCCGTGGCGGTGACCGTGACCTCGCGGCCGTCGGCAAAGCCGGTCGCCGCGCCGTGGGCAATGCCGTCGATGCGGTAGGTCTCGGTGCCGGTCAGACCCAGGCTGGCCGCCGACTCGCCTTCCTTGAACTGCAAGGGCAGCACCCCCATGCCGACCAGGTTGCTGCGATGGATGCGTTCGTAGCTCTCGGCGATGACGGCCCGGACGCCAAGTAAGGCCGGCCCCTTCGCCGCCCAGTCGCGGCTCGACCCGCTGCCATACTCCTTGCCTGCCAAGATGATCGAAGGGACGCCCTCGGAGCGATAACGCTCGGAAGCATCGAAGATCGACATCTGTTCGCCGCTGGGCATGTGGCGGGTCACACCGCCCTCCGTCCCCGGGACGAGCAGGTTCTTGAGACGGATGTTGGCGAAGGTGCCGCGGACCATGACTTCGTGGTTGCCCCGGCGCGCACCGTAGCTGTTGAAGTCCTCGGGCCGAACGCCTCGCTCAATGAGGTACTGGCCTGCCGGGCCGCTTGCCTTGATGCTGCCAGCGGGGGAGATGTGGTCGGTGGTGATGCTGTCACCCAGGAGGGCCAGCACTCGGGCGGCACCGATGTCCGTAACGGGGGCCGGCTCGAGCTTCATCCCCTCGAAGTAGGGCGGGTGCTTGACGTAGGTCGATTTCGGATCCCACTGGAAGCGATCGCCGCGGGGCACGGGCATCTCGTTCCAGCGGGCATTGCCGCTGTAGACGGAGCCATAGGAGTTCCGGAACATCTCGGGGTCGAGCCCGGCCTGGATCGCCGCCTCAACTTCCTGCTGGCTTGGCCAGATGTCCTTAAGGAAGACCGGCTTGCCCTGACCGTCCTGGCCGATCGGCTCGGTCAGCAGATCGAGATCGATTCGGCCCGCCAGGGCATAGGCGACGACGAGGGGAGGCGACATGAGGTAATTGGCCCGGACCTCGGCATGGACGCGCCCCTCGAAGTTGCGATTGCCGCTCAGGACCGAGGCGACCACGAGGTTGCCCTCCTCGATGGCCTTGGAGACCGTCGCCGGGAGCGGGCCGCTGTTGCCGATGCAGGTCGTGCAGCCGTAGCCGACCACGTGGAAGCGCATCTTCTCCAGGAAAGGAAGAAGGCCGGCCTTGGTCAGATAGTCGGTAACGACCTTCGAGCCAGGTGCCAGGCTGGTCTTCACCCAGGGAGCCACGGTGAGCCCCTTTTCGGCGGCCTTCTTGGCCAGCAGCCCGGCCGCCACCATCACGGACGGGTTCGAGGTGTTGGTGCAACTGGTGATCGCGGCGATGACGACCGAGCCGTGTTTGAGGTCGGCGACAGTCGCGCCGTTCTGGGGTGCGGCCACGGTGGCGAGATCGATCTTGGCGCTGGCTGACTTCTTGGGCTTGGCCGCTGCGAGCATGGTGGGCAGGGCCTGGCGGAAGCCGGCCGCCACGTCGGCCAGGCGCACCCGATCCTGCGGGCGGGACGGACCGGCGACGCTCGGCTCCACCGTCGCCAGGTCCAGTTCGAGTACGTCGCTGTAGAGAGCGGGCGGCCGATTGGGATCGTGGAAAAGTCCCTGGTCCCGACAGTAGGCCTCGACTAGTTGCACCTGTTCCTCGGAGCGGCCGGTGAAACGCAGATACCGCAACGTCTCCTCGTCGACCGGGAAGAAGCCGCAGGTCGCTCCATACTCCGGGGCCATGTTGGCAATGGTGGCCCGATCGGCCAGGGGCAGGTCGACCAGGCCGACGCCGAAGAACTCGACGAACTTGCCCACCACGCCGTGCTTGCGGAGCATCTGCGTCACGGTCAAGACCAGGTCGGTGGCGGTGGCTCCTTCCCGCAGCCGGCCGTGCAGCTTGAAGCCGACGACCTGGGGGATGAGCATCGAGACGGGCTGGCCCAGCATGGCCGCCTCGGCCTCGATGCCGCCCACGCCCCAGCCCAGGACGCCAAGCCCATTAATCATCGTGGTGTGAGAGTCGGTGCCGACCAGCGTGTCGGGATAGGCCCAGGGGAACTGGTTGTAGGTCTGTTCATGTCCCTCGTTGTCCCGTTCGACTTCCATCGGCGTGGGAGCCGTGAAGACGACTCGGGCCAGGTATTCGAGATTGACCTGGTGGACGATGCCGGTCTGGGGCGGGACGGCCTTGAAATTGGCGAGGGCGGTCTGGCCCCAGCGCAGGAAAGCGTACCGCTCCTTGTTGCGTTCAAACTCGATGTCGGCGTTGCGCTCAAACGCGGCAGGTGAGCCAAACTCGTCGACCTGCACCGAGTGATCGATCACCAGTTCGACGGGCTGGAGCGGGTTGATCTTCTTCGGGTCGCCCCCCATGGCCACCATGGCATCGCGCATGGCCGCCAGGTCCACGACGCAGGGCACGCCCGTGAAGTCCTGGAGCAGCACCCGGGCGGGTGTGAAGCTGATCTCCTTGGCCGGCTCCGCTTTGGGGTCCCAATTGGCCAGAGCCTCGATGTCGGCACGGCGGACGACCACGCCGTCCTCCGTCCGCAGCAAGTTTTCGAGCAGAATCTTCAGCGTGAAGGGCAGCCGAGCCGAGTTCGGCCACAGGTCCTCCACCGCCCGAATGCGGTGGATGGTGTAGGCCCGCGAGTCGACGCGCAACGTACCCAGACTGCCAAGCGAATCGTGCATGCTCGGGACCTTTCGGGAGGGGGCCACTGCCGATACCTACGGCCAGCCGGAACAAGCGGGGATATTCTACGATGCAGCGGCAGCGGTCGGGAGGGGGCGACCGGGTGCCAGCAGCAAGACGCAGGGGTTCAAGCGTTAGGCCTCACAGAGCCGGCCCCTTGGCCGTTGACGCCGTGATCGGGCTGGACGGTTGCGAGAGGAGATGTTAAATCTGGCCCGCGAGCCGCACCAAGTCATGCGGCCCGACCAAGCTGTGAAGGAGTCGTTATGCGCAACCTGGTTTTCCTGGCCTTCCTCGCCCTCGTCGTTTTCCTGATCACGGGTTGGTTCATGGACTGGTACAGCATCACGGGTGTGGGCGCCGCCGACGGCAAGCGGCAGTACCAGTTCGAGATCGACACCAGCAAAATCAAGCAGGACCTGACCAAGGGTCGGGACAAGCTCAACAACACGATGGATGCGGTCAAGCAGGACGCGCCGACGTCTCCGCGACCGACCGCGCCGCTGCATTTCTAGTCATTGCATTTCAACGGGGGACACGGATCACCGCGCGCCTCTCGGCGACGCGCCGTGTCCCCAGTGCCACCGCCCAGGCCGCCTGGTCGCGCCCCGATGCGGCCAGGGCCCGAGCCAGTCCCGCCCCCGGACCGAAGTCTGGGTTCGGATTCACCTCTAGCACGAACGCCTCACCGTGGCCATTCGTCCGAACGTCGACCCGGGCATAGTCCCGGCAGCCTACGAGTTGGTACGCCGCCAGACCGAGTTGGGCGACCAGCTCGGCCAGGTCCGGTTCCACGTCCGCCGGGCACCGGGGCAGGGCGACCAGGTCCTCGCGTGAGCCCGGTTCCCATTTGCTCGCATAGGAAACAATTGGCCAAAGGTCCGGCTGGGTCCGGTCGAAGATGATCTCCGCGAGCGGCAGCACCGTGGGCTGGGGATCGTCCACGATGGCGACATTGAACTCCCGGCCGTCGAGATAGCTCTCCACGAGATAGGGCGGCGGGTAGCGTTCCGCGAGCCAACGCAGCCGTGCCGCCAGTTCCACCGGACCGGTGACGACGCTGCCATGATCGATGCCGACACTGGCATCCTCGGCGGCGGGCTTGACGAACAGTGGCCACGTCGCCGTCGCCGCCAAGCCAGCCGCATCGTCCGGCCCCCTGACCACATGGAAGTCCGCCGTCGGCAGCCCCGCGCCTCGAAGCAAGAGCTTGCACAGGGCCTTGTCCCGGGACAGGAGCATGGCTGGCGGGCGGGCGCCGGTGTAAGGGACTCCGAGCCATTCGAGCAGACCGGCAGCATAGTGCTCAGTCGAGCCATGCTGGGCCGTGCCTTCGAAGAGATTGAACACCAGATCGGGATTGGCCGCACGCACGCCGTTG